>DATHJR010000354.1:0-2855 GCA_035286525.1 Gemmatimonadaceae bacterium
TCCGAGCGTGTCGCGGTGCTCGTCGCCGGGCGGAAGATCGCCGACGGCGATCCGCAGTCGGTGGTCAGCCGCGACGAAGTCATAAAGGCCTACCTTGGCGAATAGCCTGCGCGTCGAGGCGCTCCGCGCTGGCTATGGCGCGGTCCAGGTGCTCGAGGGCATCTCGCTTAACGTCGACGACGGCGAGACGGTAGCGCTGCTCGGCACCAACGGCAATGGCAAGAGCACGCTCATGAAATGCATCATGGGCATCGTGCCCTTGAGCGCCGGCCGCATCACCGCGGTGGTCGACGGCGTCGAGCACGATCTTGTCGGCCAGGCTCCCGAGGACATCGTCGATCTCGGCATCGTGCTCGTCCCCGAGGGACGACGCCTGTTCCCACGCCTCACCGTCGAGGAAAACCTGCTGCTCGGCGCATATCGACGCACTGCGCGCGCCGCGATCGCGCGCAATCTTGCGTTCTGCTTCGAAACCTTCCCGATGCTAGCCGAGCGCCGCACGCAGCTCGCCGGCAGTATGAGCGGCGGTGAGCAACAGATGCTCACACTTGCGCGCGCGCTGATGACCGCCCCCAGGATCCTGCTGATCGACGAGCCTTCAGTCGGTCTTTCGCCGCTCCTCGTAATCCACATCATCAACCAGATCCGCGAGCTCAAGGAGCGCTATGGCCTGACGGTGCTCATGGCGGAGCAGAATTTTCACCAGGCGATCCGCATCGCCGACCGTGGCTACGTAATCGTACACGGCAGGATCGAATATGAAGGCGCCTCGCGCGACGAGCTCTCCAACAACGAGCTGATCCGCAAGCTGTACATGGGGCTGTGACGCGACCGGCTGAAGCTCGCGTGGCTGCCAAATCATCGAGATGTGGCGTCGACTTATGGCTCTACCATGATCGAGTGTGGCGCGAGGTCAGCGCTGGGAAGAGCGTTTCCAGCCTTATCCCAGAGGTCCACGGCGACTGCGATTTGTACAGAGCGCGAGCCGCCTGCCCTCGTGAGGAAACGGATTGCAGGCGCTTGTCTTGCTCCGGCTGCGGCGTCGAGATTGAGGTCGACGATCCCGGGTCCCGAGAGAATCATCGGTATCGTTGTGCCCGTCGCATCTATCACGTCCAGCATCTCCAGTGCCTCGTCGTCGTAACTAAGCCGGAAATGCGCTGAATGGACGCCGCTTCCGGGCGGAACGCCGACGGAAACCTCAAAGGTGCTTCCATCCGGCACCTGGGTTGGAGCTGTCAATATTACCGGGATCGGTCGGCTTGCTGCTGCGGAGAGCGCCGGCTGACGCGCGATGGCTGACTGGACAGCGACGGCGATTTCTCCACTCGGGCCGCGCAGCGTAGCTGTGTCCCGCGACACGGGCGTGCGGTCTTCAACGAGCAGCTTCTGTTCGTTCGCGCGCGATTGCAGGGACAGTGGGTTCGTGGATGGCGGTGACCGTGGCTCGTCAAGGAAGCCCGGGAACTCCAAGAGCAGAAGCATTGCTGCGTAGTAGGCAACGAAGAACAGGATTGCACAGACCACGACCAGGCGAAGCGTGGAAAAGCGCTGCGATTTGCCGCGCTGCGAGTAAAAGTGCCTTGAGCTCATCGCGACGACAGTGTCTAGCCAGAGATCGACATCATAAGAATGACCCGCCGACGCAGACCCTCACCCGACGCGCTCTCGCGCGTCGGCCTCTCCCAGCGGGAGAGGCGACGGAACGAACGCGACTCGGTTGGATCCGAGTTCAGATTGAGATTGATGCGCCCACACTGCGATTCGTCTTCGCGAATCCGCAGCGACGAAGGCGCATTCCAGCCATTCTCCCACAATTCCAATGTGTAGATGACAACTGTCTTCATCTCACGGTCCCGGAATTAACGCAGGGAAGCACCGTGAATCTCAGCCGCTCCTTGTTGTCGCGCAGCGGCTAGAGCGTCGGATTGTCGCAAGGCAGCCCCAGCGCGACGCGACCGAAGGTCGTCGCCTGTGCCTCCCAGATCATCGAGATGTGCGCGGTCGCGGCGTGCACGTCGCGAAATGCGCGCTGCAGCGGATGGTCGTCGAACAGCGCGGCGCCGCCGCCGGTCTTGAACAGCACGTCGACGGCGCGTTCGCACAGCCCCGCCGTGAATGCGCCGTCGCGCCTCCAGGTAGCCTTGGTCAAGAGATCGGGCACTTCGCCGCGCTCGGCCAGCGTCTGGGCGGTCTGGCAGTGATCGCGCATCACCCGCCGCGCGGTGTCGATACATGCACCCGCCTCGGCGATCTTGATCTGTACCGCCGTCATGTCGGCGAGGCTCTTGCCGGAGTAGCGCGCAACGCGCCCGCGCAAGCCGTCGATGACGCTCTCGTAAGCGCCCTGCGCGATGCCGAGCGCGATGCCGGTCAGCATGTAGGGAAAAGTCGCGAAGATCGGAATCCGGAATAGCGATGCGGGATTGGCCGCGGCACCGGGATGAGTGTCGCCGCCCTTGGTGTCCTCGACGGCGAGCGTGCGATCTTCGGGAACGAAGACGTCGTTCGCCTCCACGTCCTTGCTGCCCGTGCCGCGAAGTCCCAGCACATCCCAGTTGTCGATGATGGTGTAGTCGTCGCGCGGCAGCAGGAACATCCGGTACTCGCCGGTCTCCGCCTCGCCCCGCACGATACCGCCCAGCATGTTCCATGCGCTCGGATCGACGCCGCTTGAGAAGGGCCAACGACCGCTCAAGCGATAACCTCCGGCGACGCGCCTCGCAACTCCGGCGGGGAACACCATCGACGAGGCGATCAAGACGTCGCGGTCCGCGCCCCACACTTCGTCCTGACATGCGATTGGCCAGAAAGCGAGCATCCAGTGGTGCACCGCGTAATTAGCCCAGTTCCAC
>DATHJR010000355.1:0-7796 GCA_035286525.1 Gemmatimonadaceae bacterium
CTACTGTCCGGGAACGTTTCGCTCCCGGCGATCGTGCAGCAGCAGCAGACGATGGGGTGGAACGTATTTCCGCTCCTGATCGGCTTCTTCATCTTCTGCGTCGCCTCGTTCGCCGAAACGAACCGGCTTCCGTTCGACATGCCCGAGGCCGAGTCCGAGCTGATCGCGGGCTATCACACCGAATACAGCTCGATGAAGTTCTCGATGTTCTTCATCGCCGAGTACTCGAACATGGTGACGGCGAGCGCGCTCATGGTGACGCTCTTCTTCGGCGGCTGGGACATTCCAGGCACGCAGTGGGACAACCTCCCGCCGTGGACCGCGATCAAGTTCCTGCTCACGCTCGCCTTCTTCTTCGCGAAGCTGCTGTTCTTCCTCTTCCTCTACATGTGGATTCGCTGGACGCTCCCGCGGTTCCGCTACGATCAGCTCATGAGCCTCGGCTGGAAGTTCATGCTGCCGCTGGCACTCGGCTACATCGTCATCACGGGCGGCGCGATCCTCGTTCTCGACATGCTGGGCGTGCCTCGCGGCGTGCAGTGGTTCTGCGTGTCACCGTTCTGGGCGGCCCTGGGAGTGTTGAATCTCGTGCTCGCGGCGCTCGTGTTCGTGATCCTCGATCGCGGGCGGATCATCAGCCCATCGTATTCGCGGCTGTCGCCGATTCAGATCGCGCGGCTGCGGGCGATGAGCGCGGGCCGATCGCTCGCCGCAAGCCAGGGAGATTGAAATGCCGATTCAGGTGAAGGTGCTCACGCGCCCCGTTGCGGATGCCAGCTACGTGCGCGCGATGCTCAGCGGAATGGCGCTGACCTTCAAGCACATGATGAACCCGCACAAGAAAACGGAACAGTATCCGGAAGTGAAGTGGGCGCTCTCGCCCCGGTGGCGAGGCACGCACCGGATGCTCACGGACGAGACGGGAAAGGCGAAGTGCGTCGCGTGCGGACTCTGCCCACAGATCTGTCCGGCGAATTGCATCAAGCTCGTGCCGGGCGAGGACGAGGAAGGAAACCGCTATCCCCTCGTGTACGAGATCGACGAGTTCCGCTGCATCTTCTGCGGATACTGCCAGGAAGTGTGTCCGGAGGAGGCGATTCACGTCGGGCGGCACTACGAGAATTCCGAGTACAGCCGCGAGGGCTTCGTCTACGACCTCGAGCGGCTGACCGCGCAGACGCATCCCGTGTGCGAGATGTGGGATCCCGCCGATCCGAAAGGCGAATGAACACGCTGCTCTACACTTTCCACTTCTACCTCTTCGGGTTGATCTCCATCGCGTCGGCGGTGGCGTTCGTGACGCGAAAGAGTCCCGTAGCGGCCGCGCTGTGGCTGGTGAACACGATGTTCTGCCTGTCCGCGCTGTACGTGATGCTCGACGCGCAGTTCATCGGCGCCGTGCAGGTGCTGGTGTATGCCGGCGCGATCATGGTCGTGTTCCTGTTCGTGGTGATGCTCCTGAATCTGGGGCACGCATCGGACGTCACCGACATTCGAGGACTCGGCGGCCGGCTCACCGCGGGGCTGGTCGGGCTCGCGATGATCGCCGAGCTCTTTGCGTTGAGCCGCCTTCGCCTTCCGCTCCTGTCGGCGGCGATGACCGATCACGCGAATGTCGTCAATCCGGTGTCCGCACCGCTCTTCCATGAATATCTGCTCCCGTTCGAAGTGACGAGCGTGGTGCTGCTCGTCGCCGTCGTCGGCGCGGTGGTTCTGGCCAAGCGAGGGCCGAACGCCTCATGATCAGTGAAGCGCTGTTCTTCTCGGCCGTACTCTTCACGATCGGGGTAGTCGGCGTGCTGACGCGCCGGAACGCCATCATCATCTTCATGTGCGTCGAGCTGATGCTCAACGCTGTGAATCTCTCGTTCATCGCGCTGTCTCGACTGCACGGATCGACGACGGGACAGGCATTCGTGCTGTTCGTGATGACGATCGCGGCGGCGGAGGCAGCGGTGGGGCTGGCAATCATCATCTCGATCTATCGCCACCATAAATCGGTGGACCTTCGCAACATCAATCTGTTGAAAGGCTGATGCTTCAGGACCTGGCTGCCGTCGACACGCACCCGCTCGCGGAGACGGCAGCGCGATACGTCGGCCTGCTTCCACTCATCCCGCTTGCCGGATTTCTGGTGAACGGGGCATTGTCGCTCATTCCGGCGTACAAGCGCGGCCCCGCCGATCCGTCGGCGGCTGGACACGCGAATGACTCGGTGGGCGATGCGCACGCGGCGGTGCATGACGAGGCATCCGGAGCGGGCGACGAGCATTCCGAGGTGGCCCGCCACCCGTTCGCGGCCGTCGTGAGTGTGGTCGGTCCGCTCGTGCTCGCGCTTTCGTTCGGACTCGCCGTCATGATGTGGATGGCGATGGCCGGCGCTGGCGAGATGCGGACGCCGTACGTGCAGACGTTCTTCGACTGGATGGTCACCGGCGATCTGAAGGTCTCGTGGGCGTTCCAGCTCGACCAGCTGTCGATGGTGATGGTGCTCGTGATCACCGGGGTCGGCACGCTGATCCACATCTTCAGTATCGGATACATGCGCGACGACCCCGGCTATCCGCGGTTCTTCGCGTACCTGAACCTGTTCGTTGCCTTCATGCTCGTGCTCGTGCTCGGCGCGAACTACCCGGTGCTCTTCGTCGGTTGGGAAGGTGTCGGACTCTGTTCGTACCTGCTAATCGGATTCTGGTTCAGCGACAAGGCGAACGCGGACGCGGGAAAGAAAGCGTTCATCGTCAACCGCATCGGCGACTTCGGCTTCCTGATCGCGATGTTCCTGCTGTTCGCGAATCTGCAGACGCTCGACTTCACCGGAGTCGCGGCGGCCGCCCCGACCCTCGGGTTCGACAGTGCGCTCGTCACCACGATCTGCCTCTTCTTCTTCCTGGGCTGCGCGGGAAAGAGCGCGCAGCTTCCGCTCTACGTGTGGCTCCCGGACGCCATGGCGGGCCCGACGCCCGTGTCCGCGCTCATCCACGCGGCGACGATGGTCACCGCCGGCGTGTACCTGATCGCGCGAAGCGGGGTGCTCTTCGCGATGTCGCCCACGGCGTGCATCACGGTCGCGGTCGTCGGTACGGTCACCGCTCTCTTCGCGGCGACGATCGGGCTCAAACAGTGGGACATCAAGAAGGTGCTCGCGTATTCGACGATCTCCCAGCTCGGATACATGTTCATGGGCGTCGGCGCGGGCGCGTACGCGGCGGGAATGTTCCATCTCGTCACTCACGCGTTCTTCAAGGCGCTCCTCTTTCTTGGATCCGGCTCGGTGATCTTCGCTTTGCACCGCGCGTACCACCATACGGGGAGCCACGAGGACGCGCAGGACATGCGCAACATGGGCGGGCTCAGGAAGTACATGCCCGTCACCTTCGTGCTGATGTGGATTGCGACGCTCGCGATCGCGGGCGTGCCGCCGTTCTCCGGCTTCTTCTCGAAGGATGGAATCCTCGGCGCCGTCTTTGCGCGCGCGCAACACGGTGCGCTCGCGGACGCGATGTGGCTCGGGATTCCGGGCAGCGCCGTGCTCTACGTCCTGTATGGGTTGGGCCTTGTGACGGCGTTTCTCACCGCGATCTATATGACGCGGATGATGCTCTACACCTTCCATGGCCCGAACCGCACCGGTGAAGCCGAGCAGGCGCATCTGCGCGAGGCCCCGTGGTCGATGACCGGACCGCTCGTGGTACTCGGCGTGCTGAGTGCCGTTGGCGGATGGCTCAATCTTCCGGCGGCGATTCCGCTCGGGCCCATCGGCGTACTCGAGAAGTGGCTCGAGCCCGTGGTCGGGGCGACGACGGCGGCCGTTGGCGGAGTGGTGGGCGAAGAGGTCACGAGCACCGAGTACCTGCTGATCGGTGCGGCGGTCGTCATCGCGGTCCTCGGGATCATCGTCGCGGTCGTGCGATTGAAACCGGCCGCGCTGGTTCCGAAGCGCGATGCCGTGCCTTCGCGTGGCTTCGCGCATGTGGTCGAGGAGAAGTACTACGTCGACGAGATTTACGACGATGTGGTGGTGAAGCCGATCGTCTCGGGTTCGCGCAACATTCTCTGGACCGGCATCGATCGCGGTATCATCGACAATCTGTTCGTCAACGGATCCGCGGTGCTCGCGCGCGGATTCGGATGGGTCGGCTCGCAGCTGCAGTCGGGGGAGACGGGCGCGTACGCGTGGGCGATCGCGATCGGTGCGCTCGCTGTTCTTGGCGCTTTCACCTTCCGCTGAGCGATGCACGACTTTCTGGTCCAAATCAACTACAACGCCTGGATCCTTCCGGCGCTCCTGCTGATTCCGATCGCGGGCGCGCTGCTGTTACTTGCGACGGGCTCGTTCTCGAACGACGATGGCACGCTCGAGGCCGCGCCCGCCGCACGCTGGGTCGCGCTGCTGTTCTTCCTGCTCGAGTTCGTCGTCTCTATGGGGCTGTGGTGGTCGTACGATCCCGCCGGCGCACGCTGGCAGGCGACGTACGATCACTGGTGGATCATTCCGTGGAACGCGCGCCTGTCCATGGGCATCGATGGCATCTCGCTCATGATGGTGCTCCTCACCACCGTGATCATGCCGCTCGCCGTGCTCGGCAGCTGGACGTCGATTCGCACCAAGGTGCGCAGCTACTACGCGCTGATGCTCGTGCTCACGACCGGCATGCTCGGGGTGTTCGTCGCGCGCGATCTGCTGCTCTTTTACGTGATGTGGGAGATCATGCTCGTCCCGATGTACTTCATCATCGGGATCTGGGGCGGCGAGCGGCGCATCTACGCCAGTCTCAAGTTCTTCGTGTACACGATGGCGGGCTCCCTCCTCATGCTCGTCGGCATTCTGTATCTGTGGAACGCGTCCGCCGTTCCGTCGCTGAACATGCCCGCGTCGTTCGACTACGACCGGCTGCTCCATGTCGCGCTCTCGCACAAAGCGGCGCTCTGGCTGTTCGGCGCCTTCTTCCTCGCGTTCGCGGTGAAGGTGCCGATGTTCCCGTTCCACACGTGGCTGCCGGACGCGCACGTCGAAGCACCCACGGCTGGCTCCGTGGTCCTGGCTTCGATCATGCTCAAAATGGGGACGTACGGCTTCCTGCGCTTCGCGATGCCGCTCTTCCCATCCGCGGCCATGACGCCCTGGATACGCTCCACGATCCTCACGCTCGCGGTGATCGGCATCATCTACGGCGCGCTCGTCGCGATGGTGCAGCCGGATTTCAAGAAGCTCGTAGCCTACTCGTCCGTGAGCCACCTCGGCTTCGTCATGCTCGGCATCTTCGCGCTCACGCTGCAAAGCGTTCAAGGCGCCTTGATGATCATGATCAGTCACGGGATCTCTACCGGCGCGCTCTTCCTGCTGGTCGGCATGATCTACGAGCGCCGGCACACGCGCCTCATCGAGTCATACGGCGGCATCGCGCGCGTCGTGCCGCTGTTCTCGGCGCTGCTCGTGGTCGTCTCGCTGAGCAGCATCGGGCTGCCGTCGACGAACGGCTTCGTGGGCGAATTCCTGGTACTCATCGGCTCGTTCCGCACGCAGCCGTATTTCACATTCTTTGCGACCACCGGCGTGATCTTCGCCGCCGCCTATCTGCTCTGGGCAATTCAGCGCATTCTCTTCAACGCGCTCGATAAGCCGGAGAACGAGCACATTTCGGATCTCAACGCGCGCGAGCTCACCATGATGGGCGTCCTCGTCGCGGCGATCTTCTGGATCGGCATCTATCCGCAGCCGATTCTGAGCCGCATGGAGCCCTCCGCGGCGCTGTTCGTTCAGTCGGTGACGAACGGTCAAGCCGCCGTTCGAACGGCCGAGCGGGAGGGTCGCTGATGTATTTCGATCTGTCGATTCCGTCGCAGCTCGCGGGGGCGCTGCTCCCGGATCTCATCCTCGTCATCGGCGCGATGCTGCTGCTGCTCTTCGCCGTGTGGGGGCCCGAAACGATGGGCCGCGCGCGTGCGACGGGGATTCTCACGATCGCGGTCTGCGCGGCCTCGTTCGCGGCGGTCGTCTGGCTCTGGCATGGCGAGGCGTCGGCGAGCGCGGGAATCATCGCCGTGGATGCGTTCCGCTGGGCCACCGACTGCATCGTGCTCGCCGCAACGATCATCGCCGCCACGCTGATGATCGACTACAGCGAGCGAGAACAGCTCGTGTCCGCCGAATCGTACGTGCTCCTAATGCTCGCAGCCGGAGGGATGCTGCTCCTCGCCGCTTCGCGCGACCTGATCATCGTCTTCCTCGGCATCGAGCTGATGTCGATCGCCAGCTACGTGCTATGCGGACTCGATCGCCGGAGCAGCCGCGGGGCCGAGGCCGCGCTGAAGTACTTCCTGCTCGGCGCTTTTTCCACGGGATTTCTGCTCTACGGAATTGCGTTGATCTACGGCGCAACAGGCTCGACGGACATTGCGACGATCGGCACGCTGGTCACCGGTGCGACGTTCAACGATCCGATGCTGCTCGCTGGCATCGGACTACTCGTCGTCGGCTTCTGCTTCAAGGTCGCCGCGGTCCCGTTCCACATGTGGACGCCCGATGTCTATGAGGGCGCCGCGACTCCGATCACGGCCTTCATGGCTGCGGCGGTCAAGGCCGCCGCCTTCGCTGCCTTCCTTCGCGTGTGGATCGAGGCGTTCCCCGGCGCAACCGCCGCGTGGGTGCACCCGCTGCAGTGGCTTGCGGTGATCACCATGATCGGAGGTAATGTCATCGCGCTGCAGCAGAAGAGCATGAAGCGCATGCTGGCATACTCGAGCATCGCGCACGCGGGGTATCTGCTCGTCACGGTCGTCGTCGCCAACGCGCTCGGCGCCTCCGCATTTCTCTTTTACCTGGTCGCCTACACGCTCGCGACGATGGGCGCCTTCGCGGTGGTGATCGCGCTGGGCGAGCCCGGCGAGCGTAATCAGGAGATCGCGGACTACGCCGGACTGTGGTACGCGGAGCCCTGGCTCGCCGCTGCCATGGCGGTATTCATGTTGGCGCTCCTCGGCTTTCCGATTGCCGGCGGCATGGGCTTCTTCGCGAAGTGGTACGTGATCGACGCCGCGCTGCACGCGCCGCAACCGCAGACGCTGCTCGCCGTCGTTCTCGTGCTGGCCAGCGTGATCTCCGCTGGCTACTACCTCGGCGTCGTGCTCGTGATGTTCATGAAGCCGCGCGCTGCCGATGCGCTCGTCGTGCGCCCTGTGCCCACCGGCACCTTTCTCGTGATCTACCTGTCCGCGTTCACGCTCCTGCTCTTCGGCGTGTTGCCCAACGGTTTCGTGGTGCTCGCGCGTGACAGCGTACCGATTAGTATGGTGGGTGCGCCGGCCGGACCGCCGGCAACCGCCGCGGCCAATCGCTGATCACACGAGGCCGCCCACGCGGCCTCGCATCGTTTCGAGGAGCGGGATGACGCTGAGCAGGGAAATCTTTCGCCAGTACGATGTACGCGGCGTCGTCGGCCGCGATCTCACCGCCGACACTGCGTACGTCCTCGGCCGCGCGTACGCGGCCTATCTGAGCGACAAGGGAGCGTCGGGGTCGGTCGCCGTGGGTCGCGACAATCGGCCGAGCGGCGACGAGCTGCGCGACGCTCTCGTTCGCGGGCTAACGGAGTGCGGGCTCAATGTCGTCGATGTCGGTCTCGTGCCGACGCCGCTGCTCTACTGGGCGCTCAATCATCTCGATGTCGTGGGAGGCATCCAGGTGACGGGGTCGCACAATCCTCCCGAGTACAACGGCTTCAAGCTCTCGCTCGGCACGGAGTCGATTCACGGGGAGGAGATTCAGGAGCTCTATCGGCTCGCGTGCGCGGGGA
>DATHJR010000356.1:0-9951 GCA_035286525.1 Gemmatimonadaceae bacterium
ACCACACCGCCGCGAATCGTTCGGAGCTCGCGAGCCGGCGTAGCCGCTCGGCGAGCTGGTTCGGCTTTACCGTGTCCGAGTGCGCGAGACCGAGCAGGCTGCGAAGCTCGGAGCGTGCGCCGTCGCTGCGTCCCTGCACGTGAAAGCCATCGAGATGGCGGGGGAGCGCGCGCGCGGCGATGGGCGCGACGGGGCATCCGCTCGCGACGAGCGCCTTGCGCGCCGCCTCGCGCCCGACCCCCACGAGCCGCTCGAGGCCGTGGGCGGAAACTTCGAAGTCGGCAAAATTGGTAAGATCGCCGCGCACGAACACATCGCCGGCACCGAGTGAGTCGGCAGGCTGATGAAAGAGGAAGTTGACGAGATGCGAAACGAGCGTGAGCGGCGCGTCGAGCCCAATGGAGTCTGCGACGCCGGCCGTCGCATCCGACACGATCACGCGCTTGGCACCGAGCCGCCTCGCGACATCAACGGGGACATTCGCGACGAGGCCGCCGTCGCCGAGCGTCCGCCCGTCGATTTTCTCGGGCGCGAAGATCAGCGGGATCGCGTAGCTCGCGCGGAGTGCGCGCGCGAGATCGCCGGTGCCGATGACGACGAGGCTGCGATCCGCGAGATCCGTCGCGACCGCACGAAAGGAGATGGGGAGCGAATCGAAGTCCCCGCGCGCGAGAAGATTTCCGCGCAACGCGAGATTGTTCGTGATCGCATTTGCTTCCGCGGTGCTGGCGGCGGCGCGCTGCAGGTTGAAGCCCGTCTCCCCCTGCTCCCAGTACAGCAACGGTTGCAGGAACTCGAGCGAGCGGGGCGCGATCGGCTGGAACGAGTGAAAGATGTCCGACAGCGGGAGCGACTTCGCCATCGAATCGATTTGCTTGCCGCTGTACCCGCTCGCGTAGAGTGCGCCGATGATCGCACCCATGCTCGTGCCGACGATGAGATCGGGGCGGATGCCGAGGCTGTCCATCACCTCGATGACACCGATGTGCGCCAGCCCTTTGGCGCCGCCACCCGAGAGCACGAGCGCCGTTCCCTGCTGCGAACAGTCTTGCGCTGAGATGGAACCGGAGCACAACGAGGCGACGATCGCGAGAGCCACGCAGCTTTGGCGAAATGCGCGCAGCGTGCTAGCCCTCGTCGTCGTCGTGCTTGCTCAGCTGCGCGGCTCCGATGGCGTCCTGGCCGAACTTTCTGCGCACACTGTCGACTGTGCGCGCGACGGCGCGATCGCGCTCGGTCTCGAGCGACGCTGCACGGTCGTCGAACAGGGCGAGCTGCGGCGGCTCCGGATTCGTCGCAAGCGACGAGAGCGCGATCCCGATCAGCCGGGCGGCCGTGCGGCGCCGCGAGCGAAGCGTCTGGAGCAACTCCCGCGCTACACCGTAGATCACCCGATCGGACACCACAGCCTCGGTGAGCGTGCGCCCCGCCTGTCGAATCGTGAAGTCCGCGTCCTTGATCTTCACGCGGATGGTGCGCGCCGAGAGCAGCTCCGACCGCAGGTCCGACGCAACGCGCGCCACCAACGCGAACAGCTCGCGCTCCAGCACCGCGTCGTCGCTGATGTCGGCGGAGAACGTCTCTTCTCGGCTCATGCTCTTCTGCTCGCCGTGCCCCTCCACCAGCCCACCGTCGATGCCTCGCACGCGATCGTACAGCCACTGCCCCTCGCGATCACCGAACCAGCGGATCAGCTCCGACAGCTGGTGCTCGAGCACATCGTTCACCGTGCGAAGCCCCGCGCGCTCCAGCCGCGTCACGAACTTCGGCCCGACCATCGGAATCTCCGCCAGCAGGAAGCGCTTCAGGAAGGTCGCCTCGTCGCCGGGCGGAACGATGTGCACCCCGGTCGCGTTGTTGTCGGGCTTCGGCTTCGCCACCTCGACGGCCATCTTCGCGACGAGCTTGTTCGTGCCGCCGCCGATCGAGATCGACAGACCGGTCTCCCCGCGCACGGCGTCGCGCATGCGATGCGCCGTGCGCTCCAGCGACTCGTTCTCGTACAGCCGCTCTGTGCCACCCAGGTCGAGATACCATTCATCGATGCTCGCGCCCTCGACTATCGGCGTGAAGCGCTGCAGCACGCGCCGAATCTCGGCGCTCTTTCGCGAGCAGGCGCCGCGCGGAACGGGCACGCACATCGCCTGCGGACACAGCTTCAGCGCCTGCGCGGTGGGCATGGCCGAGCGCACTCCGAACTTCCGCGTCTCGTACGACGCCGAGCACACGACGCCGCGGCTCTCGCGCGACCCGCCGACGATCAGGAGCGCGGCCTTCCCCGCACCATCGGGATCGATGAGGCGCGCGACGGCGACGTAGAACGCATCCGCGTCGGCGAGCAGGATGCGGCGGGGAGTGGCGGACACGAGTGAAAGATAGAGCCGTTCGTGCCGGAATCATGGTGCCTAGGCGGGCTTCGCGTAGGGCGCCAGCGCCTCCGGGTACGTGGCCAGGAGCGGCGGCGGGGCCGCGACGCGCTCGTGCGCGAGCATGGACTTGAGCTGCAGCGCGTTGATCCCTGCCTTCCCGAGGTTGTGATTGTTCGTCAGCACGTAGATATCCTCCGCCCGAATCGCGATCTCCTCGATGCGCCCGACCCACGGCGCGAGCTCGTCCGGAGAGTAGAGATAGTCGTACCGCTCGCGCACGTTCGCATCCTGGCGAAACCAATCGCCGTAGTTGCGCCCGTGCACGCGCACGTAGCCCACCGGCGACGTCACCTTCGCACTCGGCTTGATGCTGCGCTTGAACAACGGCTGGTCGATGTTCACAAACCCCACGCCACTCTCGGCGAGCGATTCGTAGAAGTGCGGCACATTCCACGACTCGTGCCGTATCTCGACGACGAGCGGAAATTCGCCGAACGCGCTGACGATATCACCGAGCCACGTGCGGTTGTCGTCGGTGCGCTTGAACGACCACGGAAACTGCACGAGTACGGCGCCGAGCTTACCGGCGGCCTGCAGCGGCTCGAGGGCCACGCGCACATCGTGCTCGTCGCCTCGCGTCCATGCGGTATCGCGCTCGTGGGTGAAGCGCTGCCAGAGCTTGATCGCGAAGCGAAAGTCCGGCGCGTGAGCGGTCTTGGCGAGCCACCCTTCCACTTTGCGCGTATCGGCCGGCGCGTAGAAGGTGGAGTTCACCTCGACTACATCGAAGTAGCGAGTGATGTAGGTGAGGCGATCGACCCCGCGCAGCATGGGCTTGGGATAGAACACGCCGTTCCAGTCGGCGTAGGACCATCCGGCGGTACCGACACGGATGCGCCCACGATGCTCAGCCACTAGCGCGGGCGAGCGCGGACGCCCATCGGATCATCCTCCTGGCTGATCGACCTGTGATCCGAATCTTACATGCACACCGGAGGCGCACCACAGGAACGTACGCCGCTCAGCCCGGCGAAGCGAGGCCGGAGGTCACGCCGCCCGCAGATCGAGCGAAGACTCAGCTCACGGGCTCAGGTGCAGCGTGTCGACGTTCACTCGCATCGCAGCCAGCGCGCCGGCCACCTCTGGTCGCACACTCGGTTGCACGCGCCCGCCCAAACATGCTCCCAGGAATTGCTCGGTCGCGCGAGTCACGGCGAGCGCCGTCTCACTCTCGCCGAATCCATGACCTTCGTTTCCCGCGAGGAGGTACGTAACCGGGATGTGCCGGCGATTGAGCGCCACGGCGATCTGATCCGCCTGCGCCTTCGTCACCCTCGGATCGTTTGCGCCCTGGAAAATCAGCAACGGCGCGCGCGCCGAGTCGGCGCGAAAGAGTGGCGAGCGCGCGAGCATGTCGGCGCGATCCACCGGATTTCGAGGATCTCCGACGAACGGATACCACGACCGCGGCAGGAAGGGTCGCCACGAAGGTGGAAAGGACTCGAGGAGGGTGACGAGATTGCTCGTCCCTGCATAGTCGACGCCGCATGCGAACTTCTCGGGCGTGAACGTCAAGCCGACGAGCGTCGCGTACCCGCCGTAGCTCCCGCCCATGATCGCCACGCGTGACGTGTCGATCATTCCCTGCCGCGCGAGATACGCGATTCCATCGATCAGGTCCGAGTGCATTGCCCCGCCAAACTGCTTCTTCGCCGCTCGGGCGAATCGCTTGCCCAGTCCCGTCGTCCCGCGATAGTTCACCTGAAACACCACATAGCCGCGGTTGGCGAGCAACTGCACGTCCGACTGAAACTCCCATTTGTCCGTGTCACCCCACGGGCCGCCGTGCACGAGAAGCACGAGTGGCAACGCGCGTGGGGCGCGGCCCGGAGGCAGTGTTACGTACCCGCCAATTCGAAGGCCATCGCGCGCGGCGAACGTCACCGGCTTCATGTCGGCGAAGCGATACGCGCGAAGTCCCGGGCGCGGGTCGTAGAATTTCTTCGGCCCACCTTTACGCGAGTACAGGTACGTCACCGCGGGCTTCGTCGGTGTATTGAGCGTCACCACCCACCGCGATCTGTCGCTCGTTCCGTTGCCGATCTCGACGACTCCCCCGCCCGCACGCCGCGTGGCGTCGAGAAGCTGCTTCATATCCGGTGTTTTCGGATAGAGGCGTGCGGTGTCGCCGATGTAGCGGGTCATCAGCAACTCGCCGGTCGCATCGTCGAAGAAAATCCGATCGATGTCGACCTGCCCCAACGGATCGACGTCGACGACTTTTTCCGTTCCCGTCGAGAGATCGGCGAGCACCAGCCGCGTCAGATCGGAGCCCTCGTTGCTGGTCATGTAGAGGCCGCCGCCATCGGACGCAAACCGTATCGGCGTGATCTTGTCCTCCACCCCGTACGACTTCACCAGTCGCCACGGCTCGCGCTCGGACTCGCGCGCATAGAGCTGGTAGTGCCCCGCGGAATCCACCGCATACGCGGCTCGCACCTGACCGCGCTTGTCCGCGACGTAGCCGAGGAAGGTGCCGGGATTCTGTGCGGCCTCGTCCAGCGCGCCGGTCGCGAGATCCACGCGATACGCATCGGCCAGCGCAGGATCGCGCTTGTTCAGCGTAATGATCGCAATCCCCGGCAACGCGCTCGGCAACGCGAGAACTTCGACCTCGACGTTCTTGAACGGCGTGAGGTCGCGAACCCGCCCAGTCGTATCGGCGATCTCGGCTGCGAAGAGATGATAGTTCTCATCTCCTCCCTTGTCCTGAAGCCAAAGAATCCGCTTTCCGTCGCCCGACCACCAGTACGTGCCGATCGAGCGTACGGAGTCTCGCGTGATCAGGCGCTCTCGTTCCGACCCTACGCGGCGCACGAAGACGTTCTGATGCCCGCGCCAACTCTTCATGTACGAGAGCCAGCGCCCATCGGGGGAGATGCCGCCCCACTGAGTCACCGGCGATTCGTAGAGCGCTTCGAGAGGAATCAGCTCGGGCGGAGCGTCCCTTCGGGCTGCGGATTGCGCGAGGCCCGAAGATGCTGCCACGACAGCCATTCCACATCCGATACCGAGAGCTGCACGTACGGTGCTACGAGTTCCGCGACGCATGATCCCCCAGAGTGAATTAGTGGTTGGACAGCGACGTCGCGGAAAAGGTTTGGCGAGTCCGCCGTCGTCAATGACTGATTGTAACTCGTCACACGATTTTCGCGTACCTAAGATGCTCCTCAACAGAGGCTCGACGGTACGAATGAAGAAGCAACGACTGATGAGAGAAGCGCTCGCCCTGGCGATGGCCCTCGCCCTCGCGAGCTCGGTCGACGGCCAGTCAGGCCCTGCGGTTCCCAGGCGGATGTTCATCACGGGTCAAGCCGGAACGCTGCCGAAGGGCCGTCGGGATCTCGCCGGAACGTATTTCGCGCAACCCAAAGTTCGCAGCGTGATCTACGCGCTCGAGTCCGGGCCGATCCGAGCGTCCGCCGCCGAGGGACTATTGTACGGAGGGTCGGCCTCCCTCGCTGACCTGGTACGCGTGAAGCTGGTTCGCCGGGACGGCGAAAACGTGAAGCTGGCATTCGCCTATTTCACGGCCGCGGACATGCGAGAAATTCACGCGGTGGCCGCCGATGTGGTCCCGAGCCTCGTCGCCGCCTATTTAGCGAAGACGCCGGAGCTAACGCGACTGTGGGCGAAGTATCCAGCCTCGTCCGTCGATCGTGGCCAAATCGCCTTCGACATGATGGCGGGGATCGGCCTCAACTGGGATGGGCTCGATCTCCTGTTCGACGGTGGCTGGCGTGAGCCTGTGCTCGTGAGCGGCGCAGGGTGGCGATATAGTTTCTTCGCCGCCGAAGAAATTCCCGGCTATTCGTACAAAGGCTACTACTGGGGCAGCTCGGCATTCCCCGGCGACCTGACGATCGCTCCGCCGATGCCGCTGGCCTTCGTCTCCTTCGGCGATCCCCAGAGCGATCCCCGGATGAGCTTTCCTGACCTGATGGGCCTCGCTGCCTCGGACATGAGGCCCGCGATTCGCGCGGCCGCGGCGCAGCTGGGATTCCAGGATGATCCACTCACCGGGCCAAACACTCTGGGCGTCGAGGCTGGCCGCCGGATCGGCCGCCTGCTGCTGCTGCTGCGGGCGCACCCGGCGACGATGGCGCAGCTCTCTGCGGCGCTGCCCGGCGATCCCGTCGCCGCTGAGCTAGGGCTACTGCGGACCATCGCTTATGTCCGCCAAGGCGTCGACGGACGCTTCGAGCTCACGATTCCGATCTTCGACAGTGGCGACCGGGCGATGTTCGATGCAGCTCGCGCCCTCAACAAGCAGATCATCCGCCAGTGGCTGCAGACCCACTATGCGCCGATCCGCGCGCGCCTGACCGATCTCACCGCCCTACGCCAGGGCGTGGCCTACGAGGCGCTGTTCACTCAGATCTGGCACGAGCTCTTCGGGCTCGCCACGCGAGAACTGGTCGCCCGGGGCGTCGTTGGAGACCCATACGCATCGGCCAACCCGGCGCCCGGCTCCCTGAGCATGGCGTGGCGACCGGACCTCCTGCAGCGCAAGTGGCGCTGACGCATCTGCCAATCGACAGGGCTATCTTTCGATGATTGGCAAGTCCCGCCCCGCTCGCGGGTGCTTGTCGGTTCCCGACACCGGAGGCCAGATGAACGAGAAGCAGATGCAGGCGTTGCTCAGGAAGACCGCAGCGAAAGCCGCCGCGAAGAAGAACCCCAATCGCCCCACCTACGATCCCGCGCTCGACGCCACCCGAGCCGACCGTCCCGAAGCCTCGGCGGATGCGACGGAGATCTTTCAGGAGATGAAGAAGCGCACCCACTAGGGCCTCGCGACTGCCGCTCGGGCTGGCACTAACAAATGCGATGAGGCGACACCAACGGACAAAGACGGACGAAAACGCAAGTAACGAATTCGCAGTTCTCCGTTCTTGTCCGTTTGTGTCGCCTCACAAAAATTGTTAACACTTGTGTTCCGCGAGCCGCGCTGCGCCCTACACTTCCAATCGATCGCCTGGCTTTGCGACGACGTCGTACAGCGCGGGCATGAGGAAGATGGAGATCAGCAGTCGCGAGAACAGCCCGCCCACGATCACGATCGCAAACGGACGCTGCGAGTCCGAACCGACGCCAGTCGACAGCGCCGCGGGCAGGAGTCCGAACGCCGCCACGAGCGCAGTCATCATGATCGGCCGCAGCCTGAGCAGCGCCGCCACGCGCGTCGCCTCCGCGATCGGCCGTCCCTCGATACGCAGCTCGTTCACGTACGAGATGTAGACGACCGCCGTCTGTACGCTCACGCCGAAAAGCGCGAGGAATCCGATCCCCGAGCTCACCGAGAACGGTGTCCCGGTGAGCTTGAGCGCGAGAATCCCGCCGATCGGCGCCGACAGCACGACGCCGAGTACGGTGATCCCCGGAAACTTGAAGTTGCTGTAGAGCGCGAACAGGATGAGAAAGATCAGGACGATGGTAATCGGCAGCACCACCTGCAGCTGCCCGCGCGATGCCGCGTAATCCTCGTACTCACCGCCCCATCGCAGCCGGTATCCGGGCGGCATGCGCACCTTCTTGTCGACCTGCTCCTGCGCGTCCTTCACCGCGCCCGCGAGGTCGCGCCCCGTCACCGAGTACTGTACGCCGATGAAGCGCGAGTTGTCCTGCCGGTAAATGAACGACGCCCCGTTCGCGAGCTGAATATCCGCCAGCTCGCGCAGCGGGAGCTGCTGTCCGTCCGGTGTCGACACACGAATGTTGCCGATCGCGTCCGGCGTCTCGCGATACTTGGGCTCGAGCCGCACCACGAGATCGAACGTTCGCTCGCCCTGCGCCACGGTCGTCGCCGCGTTGCCCCCGACCGCGGCCTCGATCAGCGCGTTCACGTCCGCGACGTTCACGCCGTACCGCGCGATCTTCGCGCGATCGATCTTCACCGTCAGGCTTGGCTGGCCGAGCTCCTGCACGAGCGTCACCTGGCTGATGCCGCGCACAGAGTCGAGCACCTGCTTCACCTCGCGCCCCTTCGACTCGAGCGTCGCAAGATCGTCGCCGAACAGCTTCACGTCGAGTGAGCTCTTGAGCCCAGTCTCCGCCTCGTTCACCGCGTCCTCGGCCGGCTGCGTGTAGTTGAAGGTGATCCCCGGGAATGCGGAGAGCTTCTTGTCGATAGCCGCGATCAGCGCCGGCTTGTTCCGGATGGAGCCGTTCCAATCGCGATACGGCTTGAGCCCGACGTAGAACTCGGCGTTGAAGAAGCCGGTCGGATCGGTTCCGTCGTCGGGACGTCCGTGCTCGTCCGCGACCACGGTCACCTCGGGGAATGAGTGCAGGATGGCGCGAATCTGCGGCACGATGCGCGACGACTCCTCGAACGAGATCGTGTACGGCATCGTCGATCGCACCCAGAGCGCGCCCTCGTCCAGCTTGGGCATGAACTCGCCGCCGATCGTCGGGATGAGCGCGAGCGAGAGCGCGAACAGCACGGCCGATGCTCCGATCACGCGCCACGGATAGTGCAGCGACCATTCGAGCGCGCGCTCGTACCGGGCGCGCATCCACTCGAACGCGTGATTGTGCCGCTCGCGCACCTTGCCGCTCAGGAGCCAGATGCAGAGCACGGGAAGCAGCGTGAGGGTGAGCAGGAACGAGCCGATCACCGCGAAGATGGTCGTGTCCGCCATCGGCTGGAAGAGCTTCCCCGATGGACCCGCGAGGGCGTAGATGGGCAGGAATCCGGCGATGATCACCGCAACCGCGAACAGGATCGGCCGGTCCACCTCGCCCGCCGCCTCGATGACCGCGTCGCGCAGGTTGTACTCGGTACCGTGGCGAAGCGCGAGCTGTCGAAAGACATTTTCGACCATCACCACCGCGCAGTCGACGATGATCCCGAAATCGATCGCGCCGATCGAGAGCAGATTCGCCGGAATGTGCTTGAGGTCGAGGCAGATGAACGCGAACAGCAGCGACAGCGGGATCGTGATGGCGACGATGAGCCCGGCGCGAAAGTCGTATAGAAAGAAGATCAGGATCACGATCACGATCACGATCCCGCGCAGCAGATTGTCCTCCACCGTGCGCGTCGTGAGCTCGATCAGATCGCTGCGGTCGTAGAACGGGCGCACCTTCACGTCCTTCGGCAGGATGGAGTCGTTCAGCTCCCGCGTCTTCGCCTCGACGCGCGTGAGCACCGTCTGCGCCTGCTCGCCCACGCGGAGCAGGATGACCCCCTCCACCGCGTCGTTCACGCTGTCGATGCCGAACTGTCCCAGGCGGGGCGCCGCGCCGATGACGACCGAGCCGATGTCCTTGATCAGGATCGGCGTGCCGTTGTGCACCGTCACGACGACGTTCCCAATGTCCTCGAGCGTCTCCACGCGCCCGAGTCCGCGCACGTAGTAGAACTGCCCGCCCTCGGAATAAAATCCGCCGCCTGCGTTTCCGTTGTTCGCCGCCAGCGCGGCGGCAACGAGCGGCACCGAGAGCCCGGCACCCGCCAGGCGAATGGGATCGATCACTACCTGATACTGCATCGTCTCGCCGCCGAGCGATGACATGT
>DATHJR010000357.1:0-9946 GCA_035286525.1 Gemmatimonadaceae bacterium
GCCCTCACGTCGAGTATTATCGGGCCGCGCCGAAGATCCGCGCGGTCGCCCGCATGATCGCGCCGGGACGCCCAACGATCAACGTCATCGAGAAGGATTCGACGGGCAAGCAATCGGAGCCCACGGTGATCGTAGCCAATACCGTTGTGATGGATGGCGACAGCCTCGTCTACGCATCCAAGAATGTCGTCATCACCCGCACCGATGTGATCGCGACCGGTGATACCGCGTCGATGAACAATCAGACCGAGTTCGCGCGCCTCATGCAGACGCCCAAGATCGTCTCGCGAGGAAAAAAGCAGTTCGAGCTGTACGGCGAGGTGATCGATCTCTTCGGCAAGGACCACGCGCTCCAGCGGGTGCTGTCGAAGGGCAAGGCGAAGAGCCTGAGCGACAGCGCGACGATGACCGCGGACACGATCGACTTCCGGATGGAGGCGGGGCTGATGCAGCGCGCGTACGCGTGGGGGAAGTCGCGCGCGCATGCCATCAACCCGCAGTACGATGTGCTCTCGGATTCGATCGATCTCCGCATGCCCGGGCAGCGCACGCGCGAGATTCGCGCGGTGCGCAAGGCATACGCGCAGAGCCTCCCCGACACCGCGAAGCTGCACACCAAGGAAAAGGACTGGATGCGCGGCGACACGATTACCGCGCACTTCGACAGCACGCAGGTGCCCGGCGACACGGCGAGCCAGCCGCAGATGCGGCAGCTGATCGCGCAGGGCAGCGCGCAGTCGTTCTACCAGCTCGCGGCGAAGGACAGCGGCGTGGTGGGCCCGGCGATCAACTACGTGAAGGGACGAGACATCTCGATCGCGTTCGCGAATCGCGTCGTGCAGGTCGTCGACGTCGTCGATCAGGCGCAGGGCGTCTATCTCGAGCCCCAGGTGCCAGGTCGATCGGATACGCTCAAGACGCGAACGCAGAACCAGCGGCCCGCGCGACGCCCCTCGAGGTCCCCGTGATCGATCGGCCACTGCCGCTTCCGGTTCAGCGGTTCATCGAGGGGCACGCCCGCGGCGACCGCTGGACCGCGATGGCGCTCCACGCGCTCATCTGCGCCGCACGCGACAACGGCGACGTCGTGTTCAACGACATGGCGATCCAGTATCGGAACGACTACCTCGGCATGGTCCGCGACGAAGGCCGCGACGCCGATCGCGAGGCGGGACGGCTCGGCCTCGACGAAGTGCGCGAGCATCTCGCGCGCACAGTGCTTCCAAGACTCGCGGAGGACGGGCTGATCGCACTGCCCGCCGGCCAGATCGGCAACGATAGCACCATCGCGATCGAGCCGTACTCCTGGAACCAGCTGGCGCCGCACCGACAGGCGATCCAGGACTCGGGCGTCGAAGGAGTGCTCAAGCACACGGGTGAGCACATAGTCGTGCGCCCGGGCCAGCGAGGTCCCGCAGCGCCGGTCGCGGGCGGAAGCGTACTTGAAGCTCGTTCGCTGGTAAAGAGTTACAAGCGGCGCAGGGTGGTCAACGACGTGGCCTTGCGCTTGCAACAGGGGGAGATCGTTGGCCTTCTGGGGCCCAACGGGGCCGGCAAGACGACCACGTTCTACATGATCGTCGGCCTGATACAGCCGCAGGAAGGGCGCATCCTCCTCGACAATCGCGACATTACGGAGATGCCCATGTACAGGCGCGCGCGCCTGGGCATAGGCTACCTTTCACAGGAACCGTCGATCTTTCGTAAGCTTACGGTCGAGGAGAACATTCTCGCGATTCTCGAGTCGATGAAGCTCTCGGCACGCGATCGGGAGGCCCGGCTGGAGCAGCTGCTGGGAGAATTGAGCATTGCGCATCTTCGTCATAACCGCGCCTATTCGCTGTCGGGAGGGGAGCGGCGCCGCCTCGAGATCACGCGGGCGCTGGTGACGCAACCGAAGTTCATGATGCTGGACGAGCCGTTCGCGGGCGTCGACCCGATTGCGGTGCACGACATTCAGTCCATCGTTGCCGGCCTCCGCCACCGTGGCATTGGAGTGCTGATCAGCGATCACAACGTGGAGCAAACGCTGGACATCGTGGATCGCGCGTACATCATGTTCGACGGCCAGGTGAAGGTATCGGGGACCGTTCGCGAGCTCGTGTTCGACGAGACCGTTGCCGAGATCTACCTCGGGCCGACGTTGTCCGCGCGGCTGCGCGCCCGCTTCGCCGATAGCGTCGCTCGGCCAAGCCGCGGAGGTGCTGCGTGAGATCGGGCATGTCGCAGCACACGCAGATGAAGCAGGAGATCAAGATCAATCCGCGCCTGTACCAGGCGATGGATCTCCTGTACATGCCGCTCCTCGATCTCCAGCAGCACCTCAAGCAGGAGCTCCTCAACAATCCGTTCCTCGAGATGTACGATGAGGACGAGGACGAGGACGGCGAGGAGAGTGCCACCGAGGAAGGCGAGAACGCCGAAGAAGAGCAGCCGAAGGACGAAGCCGCCGACGAGATCGACTGGGAGGAGATTCTCCTCAACGGCTTCGACGCCGGCGGCCGCCCCGAGGAGCACGAGGAAAAGGAGTACTTCGAGCCCGTCACCGTCGACCGCCGCGATCTGAGCGACCATCTTCGCGACCAGGTCGCGCTGCTCGATCTCGACGAGCGGCAGCATCAGCTGGCCGAGGAGTTCGTCGGCAACATCAACGAAGACGGCTACCTCGCGTGCTCGCTCGACGAAATTCGGCGCGGCATCAACGAGTGGGTCGAGAAGGCCGCTGAGGAGCTCGGACGCGACACCGAGGATCTTCCGTTCTACACCGAGGAAGAGTGCGAGCAGATGCTGCGGCGAATCCAGGCGCTCGATCCGCCGGGCGTCGGGGCGCGCGACCTTCGCGAGTGTCTGCTGATTCAGCTCCGCGAATCCGGACTCGAGCAGTCCGTGCCGTATCGCCTCGTGCGCGACTGCTTCGAGGAGCTGCGAAACCACCGGCGCAGCGAGATCTCCAAGCGCTTCGGCATCAGCGTGAACGATGTGCAGATCGCGGCCGACGAGATCAAGAAGCTCGATCCGAAGCCGGGACTACGATTCAGTGAGTCGGGCGACAATTACATCATCCCCGACCTCGTCATCGACAAGATCGACGGCAGCTATCTCATCACCCTCAACGACGCCAACGTTCCACGCCTCAAGCTGAGCCGCGCCTACGTCGAGATCGCCCGCGACAAGAAGAAGTTCGATGGCGAGAACAAGGAGTTCATCTCCAACAAGATGAACTCGGCGAACTGGATGATTCAGGCCATCGAGCAGCGCCGCCAGACGATGCTCAAGGTGATGCACTTCATCGTAGACCGGCAGCGCGACTTCTTCGAGAAGGGCGTGCAGTACCTCAAGCCGCTCACGCTCCGCGAGGTCGCCGAAGTCATCAACATGCACGAGTCGACCGTCAGTCGTGTGACGAACGAGAAGTACGTGCAGACGCCGCGGGGTGTTCTCCCACTGAAGTACTTTTTCTCGTCCGGCCTCTCGACCACCGGCGGCGAGGATGTCTCGGCTCGCGGGATCAAGGCGCAGATCGAGAAGCTCGTGGCGGACGAGGATCCCAAGCACCCACTCACCGATCAGGCGATCGTGAACATCCTGAAGGAGAGCGGTGTCCAGATCGCTCGCCGCACCGTCGCCAAGTACCGCGATCAACTCGGCGTTCTCTCGGCCCGGATGCGCAAGCGAGTATGACGCTCGTCGCCGCGGCATCTCCACAGGCCGCGATCGACGTCTCGGTGCTCGTG
The DNA here is from genome assembly GCA_035286525.1 of Gemmatimonadaceae bacterium. Lineage (GTDB taxonomy): Bacteria > Gemmatimonadota > Gemmatimonadetes > Gemmatimonadales > Gemmatimonadaceae > FEN-1250. Next base: position 3,735 of record DATHJR010000357.1, read on the forward strand.
CCCGCAAAGGACGAGGCCGAGAACCTTCCGCTCTTCATGGAGCAGGCCGCGGCGGCATTCGCCGGGAGTCCCGCGTCGTACGAGGTCGTCGTCATCGATGATGGCTCAGCCGACGACACGCCGCGCGTGCTCGCCGAGCTCCAGAAGCGGTATCCGTTTCTGCGCGTCGTCAGCCATCGGCGCCAGCGCGGCATCGCCGACGCCCTGCGCACCGGATACCTCAACGCCCGCGGACGCGTGCTCGTGTTCTATCCGGCGGATCTCCAGTACAAGCCCGAGGATATCCCACGACTGGTCGCGCCGATTCTCGCCGGCGAATCGGACATGGTCACCGGCTACAAGCAGGGCGTGTACGAGAAGGCGTTTGTCTCGAACATCTACAATGGACTGAGCCGCTCGCTGTTCGAGATTCCGGTGCGCGACCTGAACTCCGTGAAGGCGTACCGGCGTGAGATCATGGAGCTGCTCCCCGTACGCCCCGACTGGCATCGGTACATGATCGTCATCGCGGCCGAGAATGGCTTCACGGTAACGGAGATTCCGGTGGCGCTCTACCCGCGCAATGCGGGCGTGTCAAAGTTCGGCATCGGGCGCATTCCGATCGGCGTGCTCGACATGCTCTCGGTTTGGTTCGAGCTGCGCTTCGGGCGCAAGCCGCTCCTCCTGTTCGGAATGACCGGCTTCGCGCTCTTTCTGCTCGGCGTGCTCGCCGGCCTCGTCGCGCTCGCGATCCGCATTTTCTGGGGCATCGGATTTCGTCCGCTGCTCAATCTCGTCGAGATCTGCGTGATCACGGGCAGCGTCTTTCTCGTGGGCGGCCTGGTTGGCGAGATGATCGCGGGGCAGCGCGCGGAGATGCGCGAGCTGCGGCGCCAGCTGTCGGCGTTGCTGCAGAGGCGGGACGGCGACGATCGCTGATCCGGCCGGAGCCGAGCGCGCACCCGTGACATCGCCTCCGCGGCGCGCGCTCTGGCGTGTGGTGCAGGTCGCGCTCGCCGCGATCGTGCTCGCGCTGGTCCTTCGCAAGCTCGCCGAGGAGTGGGGCGCGGTGAAGCTCGCGCTCGATCAGGCGCGCCCGAACTGGCTCGCCCTCGCGGCGTCGGGACTCATCGTGCTCGCGACGTACGCGATTCTCATCGAGACGTGGCGCGTGATGCTGCGCGGATGGCAGCACGAGATTCCGTTCGTCGATGCGGCGCGCATCTGGACCATCTCGAATCTCGGGAAATATCTACCGGGTAAGGTGTGGTCGATCACGGCGCTGGTGGTCATGACGCGCGAGTACGGCGTGTCGGCCGCCGAGGGTGCAACGGCGTCGGTGCTGGTGACGCTCGTCAACACGATCGTCGGATTCGTTGTGGCGATCGTCGCGGGCGCCTCGCTATTGCGACTGCCGCCGTATCTAGTGGTGATGATTGCGGTGCTCGCCGCCGCCGTGCTCGCGTCGCCGTCGGCATTGCCCAGGCTCGGCGCGCTCGCGGGACGCGTGCTCCGGCGCGAGATCGTGCTCCGGCCGCTGGCCCACCGCGTCTTGCTGATGGCCGCGCTGCTCACCGCGCTGGCGTGGCTCATGTACGGCGTGGCGTTCTGGCTGTTCAGCATCGGCGTGCTCGGGAGCGCGCCTGGCGCCCTTCGCGACTACGTGGCAGTATTCGCGGGCTCGTACCTGCTGGGATTCGTCGCGATATTTTCGCCAGCTGGCGTCGGCGTACGCGAGGGCGCGATGGGGCTCGCACTCCAGCGGGCAGGGTTCGCCGTCGGCCCCGCGTATCTGATCGTAGTCGCATCGCGGCTCTGGCTCACCGCGCTCGAAGTACTTCCTCCACTCATCTTTCTGGCCTTCGTCCGGCGTCGCCGGCTGTCCACTAATGAAGAAGAACACAGCCCCTCGCGCTGAACCGGCCGCCGATGTCGGTGCGCCTCGCCTCGCCGGCCTCTGGAGCGCAGTCGTCTATGCGCTCGCGACGCTCTGGCTCGGCGCGCCCGCGCTGGCGGGACAGTTCCTGATCAACATCCGCAGCGATCAGTATCTCGCGGGCTATGCGTTCCGGGAGTTCGCCGCGCACACGCTGCGTACGACGGGCTCGTTTCCGATGTGGAACCCGTACATCTACGGCGGACTGCCGTACGTCGCGGCGATGCACGGCGACATTTTCTATCCGACCTTTCTGCTACGCATGATCATGCCGACCGACGTCGCGATGACCGTCGGCTTCATGCTGCACATTTTTCTGGCCGGGCTCTTCACCTACTATTTTCTCCGCGCCTGGGGACTCGGATTCTATCCGTCGCTGATCGGCGGACTCGCATACATGATGGCCGGTCCCATCGCGTCGTACGTTTCGCCGGGCCACGACGGCAAGCTATTCGTCAGCGCGCTCACGCCACTCGCGCTGTGGATGCTCGTTCGCGGCATCCGTGACGGACGACTGTACGCGTACGGGGTGTTCGCGCTCACGGTGGGACTCGCCGTGCTGAGCCCGCACCCGCAGCTGCTGCAGTACATGCTCCTCATCTCGGGAGCGTTCGCGCTCTTCCTCGCGTTCTCCGCGGGCGACGACGGCGTGGCGGTGCCGAGGAACACGGCGTTCGCACGGCTCGGGCTGTCAGCGGCCGCGGTGGCGGTGGGGATGCTCATGGGCGCGGTGCAGTATCTCCCGGTGATGGAGTACGTGCCGTGGTCGCCGCGTGCGGGAGGGAAGGGGTACGACTACGCCACGACTTACTCGTTTCCGCTCGAGGAGCTCCTCAACACCTACATCCCGCAATTCAGCGGGATACTCGACGCGTATTGGGGGCGCAACGGCATCCATCTGCACAGCGAGTATCTGGGAGTCTCCGTGCTGATACTCGCTGTGCTGGGATTCGGCGCCGTGCGCATGACGCGACATCGCGCCTTCGCGCGATTCTGGCTCGGCACGATGCTCGTCGCGCTCCTGTGGGCGCTCGGCAACTCGACGCCGTTCTTCCATCTCGTCTACGCGATCGTGCCAGGAACGAAGTTCTTCCGGGCTCCCAGCACGATCATCTACCTTGTTGGGCTATCGATTGCGGTGTTCGCGGCGTTGGGTGTGGAGCGCGTGCTCGCGCGCGAGTACTCGCGGCGCTTCCTCATCGGCTGGGGAGCGGCTGCGGCAGTGCTGCTTGTGCTCGGCGTTGCTGGCGGACTCACGTCCATGGCAAGCGCCGTCGCCCTGCCGCAGCAGGCGGACAGAGTTCCGGAAAATGCGCCCGCGCTTGCGATCGGATCGGTGCGATCATTCCTCGCGGCGGCCGCGACGCTCGCGATACTCCTCGCGATGCTCAGCGACAGGCTGCGGGCGAAACAGGCCGCGTGGGCACTGGTCGCGGTGATCGCGCTCGACCTCTGGAGCATCGAGCGCCTCTACTGGCAATTCTCCCCGCCAGCGGCGCAGCTCTACGCGAGCGACGCGATCATCGATTCGCTGAAGGCGGTGAAGGAGCCGAGCAGAGTGCTTGCGGTTCAGCTTTCACCGGAGACGGATGCGAGGCGCGATCCCTACCTGTCGACCCAATCGAATGGGCTCATGGTTCACGGTATTCGGCAGGTCGTTGGCTATCACGGGAATTCCATCGGGCGATACAGCGATCTGATCGATGGTCGTCAGCTCGTGCAGCCGCAGGTCTGGCATCTGCTCAACGTGCGGTATTTGATCACCGACGCGGATAGCGTGCCGCTCGACGGAATCAAGCGACTGGCCGGTCCCGTCAAGAATTCGGCGGGTTCATCGGAGTATCTGTACCAGCTCCCTGGCGACAACGCATACGCGTGGGTCGCGCCCGTGATCGTCAAGGCGGGCGATGCGTCGGTGCTCGCCACCGTGCTCGATCCGCGCTTCGACGCAACCCGCGTCGCGCTCGTCGACAGCGCCGCGCCGGTGAGCGGACCGCCGATCTCGGGAATGCCGCCCGCCACCGGCATCGATGTCCACACCGTTTCGTACGCACCCGGCCACGTGGTGCTCGAGCTCGCGAAACCGGCGCCTGCGGGATCCGCGCTTGTCGTATCGGAGAATAACTATCCCGGATGGGTCGCCATGGTGGATGGGAAGCCAGCACCCGTGGTCCGCGCCGACTACTCGCTGATGGGCGTGGTGCTGGGGGCGGGCGCGCGGCGCGTCGAGCTGACCTTCACGAGCCCGGCGTACAAGCGCGGCAAGACGCTCACGCTCCTCGCGCTCGGCCTCTCGATCGTCGGCATCGCGGCCGGAGCGGCCGCTGACCGGAGGCGCCGTGGCTGAGCGAGCGCTGGTCATCATTCCGACCTACAACGAACGCGACAACATTCCACCGCTAGTGAGCCGCATCCTCGAGCAGGATCCACGACTCGAGGTGCTCGTCGTCGATGACGGATCGCCGGACGGGACGGGGGACATCGCGGACGAGATCGCGGCGCGTGAGCCGCGCGTCCACGCCATGCACCGGGGCCGAAAGCTCGGGTTGGGGACGGCGTATTGCGCCGGGTTCAAGTGGGCACTCGAGAGGGACTTCGCGTACATCTTCGAGATGGACGCGGACTTCTCGCACGACCCGGCGCACCTTCCGACGTTTCTCGCGGCCATCCAGAATGCCGACCTCGTCCTTGGCTCGCGTTACAATCGCGGGAAGGTCACGGTCGTCAACTGGCCAATCCGGCGTCTCATGTTGAGCTACGCGGCAAACCTCTATGCCCGCTGGGTAACTGGTTTGCCACTCGACGATTCCACCGGCGGCTTCAAGTGCTTTCGCAGGTCCGTGCTGCAGGCAATCGATCTCGACTCCGTGAAATCGAACGGTTACGGCTTCCAGATCGAGGTGAGCTATCTAGCCTGGAGAAAGGAGTTCCGAATCGTCGAGATTCCGATCGTCTTCCACGACCGCACCGAGGGGCAGAGCAAGATGTCCCGGAAGATCGTCTTCGAGGCGATCTGGATGGTCTGGCGGCTGCGCTGGCGGACGATCACCGGGAAGATCTGATCGTGGGGCGACGGTTCTGGAAGATGTCGGGCTCCGGGAACGACTTCGTGGTCTTCGACGCAAGGGGATCGCTCGCCGATCCATGGGAACGCCCGGACGTCATTCTGGCGCTGTGCGCCCGCGGCACCGGTGTCGGAGCCGACGGAGTCGTCTTTCTGGCGGACGCGAGGCGCCCAGGGGCCTCGCTGGCAATGCGGTACTACAATAGCGATGGCTCGCGCAGCGCTTTCTGCGGCAACGCGACTCTGTGCGTCACTCGCCTCGCCACCGAGCTCGGCGTCACGGCTCCGGGTGGTCTGTCCCTCGAGACCGATGACGGCGTCGTGCCGTCGCGCCTGGGCTCCGCAGGGCCAGAGATCGATCTGCCGGCGGTCACCGAAAGCTCGGCGGCCGTCGCGCTCTCGCTGGAGCCGGGGGAAAGCAGGATTGGGTTCTCGCTCGTCGGCGTTCCGCACCTGGTAGTGCGATGCGACGATGTCTTGGCAGTCGATGTCCAGGAGCGGGGACGCGCACTCCGGAATTCCGGCTTTCGGGCGGATGGCGCCAACGTGAACTTCGTGTCGCGGCACAGCGATCGCTGGTCGATGCGGACGTACGAACGCGGCGTCGAGGGAGAAACGCTGGCCTGCGGTTCGGGCGCTATCGCGACCGCGATCCTGCTCGAGGCCTGGAACCAGAGCGGGGTCGACACCTCACTCGTCACGCGAAGTGGACGGCTCCTGAGGGTGCGTTTGCGGGCCGATGGAGGCTCGTGGTGGCCGAGCTTGGGGGGCGAAGGGCGTATCGTATTTACTGGCGAGCTCGCGGAGCGGGCCGAGCTGCCGGATCTCGCCGCTCCGGGCGCCTGAGAGCTGGCGGACCGCCGCTGAAGAGCCCTTCGGTGGCTGTCTAAGTAGTTAATCTTCAACGAGATGTGGAGCAGTGGACAACGTGGCTCGTGGCCGTTGTCCACATTTCTCCCCACTCCTTAGTTTACATAATGTATCTTATACGTAGTTCAGTTCAGACAACGTATCGAGCCAGCGTCGCGGCACCTCCTCCTCGACCAACACCCTCCCGCCACGTCTCCACGCACGACAAAGGCGCCCATCGCCGGGCGCCTTCGATATTCCCTTGCTCACCCCGATTGATCCCTGATCTGCCGCTCGCGCGGCACCCGGCCGGACCTTCCGAACTCACCCCTGACCGGCCTTTGCCTCCAGCTCGCCAAGCCTGACCCGAGCCTCTGCGGACGC
>DATHJR010000358.1:0-4207 GCA_035286525.1 Gemmatimonadaceae bacterium
TCTCGTAGCCCGAGATCTCCCAGCGGCCCCGAATGATTCCCCGCGCCGGAAAGTCGAGCCACTTCCCCGTGCGCCGGATCTCGACCTCCTGGTGCAAGGGCAGCCAGAAGCTCCCCTGCACCAGCGCGTTCTCGAGCACGATCGAGATGTCCTCGAGCTCCTTGTCGAGATACGCCGGGTGGGTGAACGTGAACGCCATTCGCACGACATCCCCGGACGCGCGGTCGATGTAGAGCGCGCCGACGAGTCGTGGCTGTTCCGGATCCTTCGGCCGGACGCGGAGCTCGTACACCTCCACGGCGCGATCGGGAAGCCGAATGCTCAGCGAATCCACGATCGCGAAGTCGTAGTCGCCGATCCCCGCGGCCGACAGCGGATGCGGGACGTCGCGCACCTCGTCGCCGTCACCGACGCGGATGATACTCGGAAAGTTGTTCTGGACGATGCCGAGGTGGTCCTGGTGGTACTCGATGTTCGTGGGGAGCGCGAGCGTGTCGCGCCGGCCGACGATGCGCTGCTTGCTCAGATTGGGCGCCCGCCAGTACACTTCGAGCGCGAGCTCGTCGGAGCGGACGACCTTGGGCGGATCGGGGAAGTTTTCGCCGACCTGCGCGAGAAATGTGAGGTAGCCGTGCGCGGTCGCATGGTAATCGCGCAGCGCGGTGTCGGCCAGCTGCTGCGCACGCCGCTCCGTTGCACGCTCCACCAGCTCTCTCGCGCGCGCGTCGTTCCACGCTTGCGCACGCACCGGCTGCGCGAGCGCGCAGCACAACGCGGCCCAACACGCGGCCCGCAGGACCGCGAGGACTCTGCTCATGGTTGGAAAATGTCATCGTGCGTGCGGGGCGCGGCAAGCGCGCGGCGCACGGGCGAGAATGCAATGACGACGTTCGATCGCTTCAAGTCGCTCGCGGCGCGCGGAGGGCTCGTGCCCGTGTGGCGCGACTGCCTCCTCGATGGTGAGACGCCGGTGTCCGCGTTCGCGAAGCTGCGACGCGGACCGTTCGCGTTCCTGCTCGAATCTGCACCGGCCGGCGGCGAGACGTGGGCGCGCTACACGTTCATGGGCACGGAGCCGCGCGGCGCGTGGCGGCTGACCGACGGTGTCGCAGAGGATTGGACGCCTGACAGAGGTTGGCACGGCGCGCGCACGCCCGCGGATCCGCTCGCCGATTTGCAGAGGCTCATCGCGCAGCACGAGCCCGTCGACGTGCCGGAGCTCGGTGCGTTCTGGAGCGGGGGCGTCGGATTTTTCTCCTACGACATCGCACGCCTCATCGAGCGGCTGCCCAATGCTCCTCCGCGAGCGATCGCCGCGCCGGACGCGCTGTTCGTGTTCACTCACGCGCTGGTGATCATCGACGCGCTACGATCGCAGGCGCGTGTGGTGGTGGGAGTGCCCGTGAGGGCGGGCGCGCCGGAGGCCGAGCTTCGTCGCGCACACGGCGACGCGGTGCGCGACATCGACGCGACGATCGCGCGCCTGCGCGCACCGGGCAATCTCGCGCCTCTCGATTTGGATCGCGCGGCGCCCCCGGCCACGGGCACCTTCGAGTACTCGCGCGCGAGGTTCGAGCAGGACGTCGAGCGCATTCGCGAATACATCTTCGCCGGCGACTGCTTCCAGGCACTGCTTGCACGACGCATCGAGGTTCCGCTGGACTTCGACCCCGCCGCGCTCTATCGCGCGCTGCGCGCGTTGAATCCTTCGCCGTACATGTACCATCTCGTGCTCGATGGGCTCGAGCTCGTTGGCAGCTCGCCCGAGCTGCTCGTGCGCGTTGCCGGCGGGCGCGTGACCGTGCGGCCGATCGCAGGCACGCGCCCGCGCGGCCTCACGCCCGAGGACGATGCGCGGCTCGCGGCCGAGCTTCTCGTGGACGAAAAGGAGCGCGCCGAGCACGTGATGCTGGTCGACCTGGGGCGCAACGATGTCGGCCGCATAGCGAAGTATGGAACGGTCGAGGTCACCGATCTCATGGTCGTCGAGCGCTACAGCCACGTGTTCCACATCGTGAGCCAGGTCGAGGGAGAGCTGCAGGACGACGCCTCGGCGATTGATGTGTTCCGCGCCACCTTCCCCGCCGGCACGATGACGGGCGCGCCGAAAGTGCGCGCGATGCAGATTATCGACGAGCTGGAGCCCGAGCGCCGCGGTCCATACGCGGGCGCCATCGGCTACATCGCCGCCGGGGACCGTCGTATGGACCTCGCGATCACCATCCGCACCTGCGTCATCGCGGACGGCGTGGCGTCGATACAGGCGGGTGCGGGGATCGTGGCGGACTCGGTGCCCGCGAACGAATGGGAGGAGACCGAGAACAAGGCTCGCTCGATGCTGACGGCGATCGGGCAGGTGCGGAAGCGCTAGGCGTGGCTTCCGCCCCCTCCCCGCGCGGCCCGGCCGACCCGCATATTGTTGCCATGCCTTTTCGGATCGTCTCCACCAGCGGTGCCCAGTCGTTCGAGCTGCCCGAGGGCTCAACACTGCTGGTGGGGCGCGCAGCGAGCAGCGACGTCCCGATCTTCGATCCGACGATCTCGCGCCGGCACGCGAAGCTGAGCTCCACAGCCGCGGGGCTCGAGGTTTCCGATCTTGGCTCGAGCAACGGCACCTTCGTAAACGGTGAGCGCGTCGACACCGCCACACTTGGCGTCGGCGACGAGCTGACCTTCGGAAAGGTGCCGTTTCGCGTGATCGTGCAGGAGGCCGCGCCGCGCGGGCGCGAGGAGCGCACGCGCGCGCTTACTCCACCCACGTCCGCGACGGTGCTCAAGCAGCGCGCGTATGACAGCCCCGAAGGGCTGCTGGCATCCGTGTTTCGGTCGGCAAGTCTGGCGGGGGCCAAGAGCGATCGCGCAGGGCCCGAAGGCCCGGCACGCACCGAAAAGAAGCTCGCCCTTCTGCTCGAGGTGGCGAAGGGGCTGTCGCGTGCGGTCGACGTCAACGCACTGCTCGACAAGATCACCGAGCTCGTGTTCCAGATTCTCGATGTCGACCGAGTTGCCATCGAGCTCGTCGATGAGTTCGGTGGCCGCGTACCCACGATCTCCCGCGACCGGCACGGCGTCATCACGGGCAAGGCGATTCCGCAGTCGATCGCGCGGATGGTCGTCGACGAGAAGGTCGCGGTGCTCTCCGACAACGCGCCGCAGGATCAGCGATTCGGCGGCGACTCGATCCTCCGGCAAAGCGTGCGCTCGGCGATGTGCGCGCCGCTGGTCGGCACGGAGGACGTCGTGCAGGGAGTACTATATGTCGACAACATCACGACCACGCATCGCTTCAACGAGGAGGATCTCGAGTTTCTCACGGCATTCTCGAACATCGCTGCCGTGGCCCTCGAGAACAGCCGCTTCGCCGAGCGTATCAGGCACGAGACGATGGTGCGGGGCAACTTCGAGCGCTTCTTCGCGCCGCGGCTCGCGGCGCAGATCGCGGGCTCGGCGCAGCACCTCAAGCTCGGCGGCGATAAGAGCACCGTGGCGGTGCTGTTCAGCGACATTCGCGGCTTCACCGCTCTCTCGGAGTCGATGAAGCCCGACGAAGTGGCGCGGCTGCTGAGTGAATACTTCACCGTGATGGTGGAGGTCGTGTTCAGGCACGGCGGCACGCTCGACAAGTTCATCGGCGATGCGGTCATGGCGCAGTGGGGCGCGCCGATCGGCGCCGCGGATGACGCGGACCGCGCGATGGATGCGGCTCTCGACATGATGCACGAGCTGGCATCGCTCAACGCGCAGTGGGCCAGCCAGGGACGCCCGTGCCTGCAGATCGGGATTGGGTTGAGCTACGGCGAGAGCTTCGCCGGCTACATCGGATCCGAGCGCCGCCTCGAATACACCATCATCGGCGACGTCGTGAACATCGCGAGCCGGCTCTGCTCGGAGGCCGATGGCGGAGAGATTCTCGTGACGGATGCCATGCGCGGCGTGCTCACCGATGCGCCCCCGATGCACGAGCGCGGCACCATGGAACTGAAGGGCAAGAGTCGGGCGATACCGGTCTTCAGCGTGAGCACGTGAAGGGTTTCGTCGTTCCCGCGGGCTACGTCACCTTGAGCGCGCCCGGCGTCGAGGGTGCGGCGCTCGCGACGCTCGAGGCGCCGCTGCGTGAGGCGCTCGCCGAGGGCACCTTCTACGAGTACGCCGAGCACCATGCAGAGGCGCGGTCATTCACCGGCCGCGGAATCGCGTATGCGGTTCC
>DATHJR010000359.1:0-2783 GCA_035286525.1 Gemmatimonadaceae bacterium
AGTTGCTCACGGCGCCACAGCTCTCATCGAAGTCCGCAACGAGTGCGCCTCGTCGCGCGACCGTGTCCGTGAACGCGCGCACGGTCTTCGCATCCATCTCGTCGGGAAACTCGTGCGAGAGTCGCGCCGCGTGGAAGTACAGCGCCTCCGGCGCATTGGTGTAGACCGCGCGGCCGGAGCCATTCGCGCGCACCCACGACGCGAGCGGTGAGTCGCGCCAGCAGTCCTCGGCAAAGTCGTTGCCGGTTCGCACCGCGTACAGTGCGCTTCGGGCACTCACGCGAAGGGCGGCTCCCCACCAGAGTACCACCAGAATCGCCACCGCAACTCGAGCGGCAATCGGCCAGCGTCGCCACGCCGGCGCCACGACCAGCACCATCGCGACTTCCAGCAGTACGAGCAGCGGCGCCATCAGCCGATCGTCGAGCGGAATTCCCGGATCGGCGAACAGCCGCGACGCGAGCACCAATGCGAGGTAGCACGCCGCCAGCAGCGCCGCGGCCATCGCCGCGCTCTGTCGCTCGCGCAGCGGACGCGATTCCCAGATCGCGACTACCACGAGCACCGCCACTCCCGCCGCAACGAAGATCCCCCACACCTCTCCCATCCCGGGCACGAGCCACGCCGACGTCGTGCGCCATCCCTCGCGTAGCGTCGACGTGATCTCTCCGTAGAGACTGATCTGCCGGATCGAGCTCGTGCCGGCGCTCATCGTGCGCAGCACCCACGCGCCCAGCAACACCACCGCGGGAAGTCCCGCAACCACGGCCCGCGTGAATCGCTGCCGCATGGTTCCCGCGCGCACGAGCTGCCAGAGCACCGCGCCACCCACCACCGAGATGCCGGCGTAGCGTACGAGACTTGCGACCCCCGCAAGCGCGCCCGCCGCGACGGGCCGATCCGGCGCGCGCACCATCGCCGCGAGGGTGGCCACGAGGAGCGCGATGAACAGCGGCTCGCTCAACACGCTCTCGTGCACCTGCACGATCGCCGGCGTCACCATGACGAGCAATCCGGCAACCAAGCCGGCACCCGCACCCGCGACGCTCCCTGCCAGCCACACTACGATGGTTATCGACACGAACGCGGCGAGCGCGCCAACGAGCCGCGCCCCCTGCACTGCGCCAATCCCCGCGCGCTCGGCCCCTGCGATCGCCACCGGATAGCCCGGCGGCCAGTGCGCCAGCGGCATCGTACTGTCCGCGCTCGCCCACTCGCGCTGCACATCGCGCAGCCCGTCGCCGTGCGCGAGAGTCGTTGCCGCGTGCAGATACGACATGCTGTCTGGATCGAGCCCCGGCCCCGCACCGGTCGTGATCACCAAAGCCCCTGCGAACGCGACGGCGCCGAGCGCCACTGCTGGTAAGATGCGGGTCATTCGCATCAGGGAATCTTACGCCTGACCGACGGCACCGTCAGAGCCGCAATGCGCACGCTGCGAATGTCGCGAGAGCGCTTGCCGCACCCGCTCGCCGCGCCTATGATAGCGAAGCAATAACTCCGTCTCTCGCAAGGCAGGTCCACATGTCCGACGACACGGAGCCGCCCGACGAGCTCTTCTCGTCGCGCGAGCGCGGAGCGGTCATCGCCGAACGATACGAGATCGAGCGCGAGATCGGCCGTGGCGGAATGGCCACCGTCTACCTGGCGTACGACATCCGGCACGATCGACAGGTCGCGCTGAAGTTCATCCACGCCGAAGTGGCGGATGGGGAGGCAACCGAGCGCTTTCGCCGCGAGATCGCGCTCCTGGCGCGGCTGCAGCACCCCCACATTCTCCCCCTGTACGATTCGGGGGATGTCGACGGTACGCTCTTCTACGTCATGCCGTACATCGCCGGCGAGTCGCTGCGCGGCCGCATCGTGCGCGAAGGACCGCTCCCCGTGGACGAATCGATTCGACTCGCGCGCGAGATCGCCGGTGCGCTCGCGTACGCGCATGCGCACGACGTCATCCATCGTGACATCAAGCCGGAGAATATCCTGCTCTCCGAGGGACATGCGCTCGTCGGAGACTTCGGCATCGCGCACGCCGTAAGCCGCGCCGGCGGCCGTCGTCTCACCGACTCCGGCTTCGCCATCGGCACGCTGTCCTACATGAGCCCGGAGCAGGGATCGGCCGATCCAATTGATGGCCGAAGCGACCTGTACAGCCTCGGCTGTGTCGTGTACGAGATGCTCAGCGGAAAGGTGCCGTTCAGCGGGCCGAGCGCCGTCGCGATTCTCGCGCAGCGCTTTGGGAAACCGGCTGCGCCGCTGCGGGAGAAGCGCCCGGAGGTGCCGGAGGCCGTCGACGCGGCGGTGTTGAAGGCGCTTTCGCCGATCCCTGCCAAGCGCTTCCAGAGCATGGCCGCCTTCTCGACCGCGCTTGGCCGCGCGGAAGACGCGAGCGCGCCGGGCTCGAATACCGGCCGCACGATTGCACCCTTGTGGCGATGGAGCGCGGCCGTGCTGGGCCTCGGCGCGCTCGCCGCGCTCTTCTTCGCTTTCCGCCCCGCGCCGCTCGATCCGGGACTCTACGTGGTGCTCCCGTTCGTGCACCGCGCCAACGCCGCGCCGCAGCTCCTCGATGGGGACAACTGCCAGCAGCTGTTGTACGAGGCGTTCGGCCGCTGGAACGGCATCACCCTCGTGGACGACATGCGCGCGCACGATGCGCGCGCCCGTGTGAACGCCGCGCCACTGTCGCTCAGGGATGCGCTTCGCACCGCGCGGTCGCTGCGCGCGGGACGGATGGCATGGGGCGAGGTGTGGTCCGCGGGAGCGAACATCGACGTGCGCGG
>DATHJR010000360.1:0-3122 GCA_035286525.1 Gemmatimonadaceae bacterium
CGGTGAGGCGCATGATGTCGTGCATGCTGGTCGAGTGATATCCACCCGACTGGAACGCGGTGGCCGCCGCGTCGAGGATGCGCCGGCGGAGGAGTTGTGGATCGTAGCTGCGTTTCGGCTGGGAGATCGCCTGAGTGGTCATCGGCCCTTTCGCGATGGGCGCCGAATGGCTGCATGCTGGCGCGACTGAGTGGATATTGTCAAACCGGACGCCCGGTCTGATGTTCACAGTAGCGATTTATTCGGCGTTACGCCACTCGGAACGGCTTCAATCCAGGACTCGATGGATCGAACACAGGTTGCGGAGGATCCACGAGCACGCCCCGATCGCTGTTCCATAGTGGAGCTCAGGCAGTACGCGCTTCATCCCGGCGCGCGCGATCGCCTCATCGACCTCTTCGAGCGCGAGTTCATCGAAACGCAGGAGGCCGCTGGAATTTCGGTGATCGGCCACTTCAGCGATCACTCCGATCCCAATCGCTTTGTCTGGCTGCGCGGATTTCCCGATATGCCGTCGCGCAAGACATCTCTCGAGGCGTTTTACCACGGCCCACACTGGAGATCGCAGCGCGACTCGGCCAACGCAACCATCATCGACAACGATAACGTGCTCCTGCTGCATCCCGCGCGAGCCGGGAGCGGTTTGGCGCTCGCCGCGCGCGCGAGGCCCGCGATTGGCGCGGCACCACGCGCGGAGCTGCTCATTGCGACGCTCTACTATTCCGATGCTCCCGTCGATCCTTCCTTCGTCGACTTCTTCGAGCGCGACGTTCGGCCCGCGCTGACCGCCGCGAATGCACTCGTGCTTGCGTCACTCACGACGGAGTACGGCGTGAACACCTTCCCGGCGCTTCCGGTTCGCGAGGGACAGCACGCGTTCGTGTGGCTCGCATCATTCCGCGATGCCGAGGCGTATGACGCTCACCGCGCGACGCTCGCTCGCTCCGGCGCGTGGGCCGAGCTGTCGCGGCAACTCGCGCTCCATCTGAAATACAGGGCGCCGGAGGTGTTGGTGCTGACGCCGTCCCCGCGATCGCTGCTCCCCGAGTGATCTTCGCGGACGCACGTGCACGGGCTCGACTAGTCTCCGCGGCCGCCGACGCGCTCGCGTGGGAGACGAACTCATTCACGTACTTCACGCTCATCACGCGATGAGGAGAGACTCCAAAATGATCAACTTCTGTTCGACTTGGCGAGCGTGTGTGATCGCGAGTCTCATCTCGATCGCGATTCGGCCAATTACGGCGCCCGCGCAGCAACGGCACGGGGACGCGACAACCAATTCACCGAGCGCGCCCGCCGCCCGCGATGGCCAGCACGATTTCGACTTCGAGATCGGAAATTGGAAGACCCACGTGTCGCGCCGCCTTCACCCATTGACCGGTTCCTCGAGCTGGGTAGAGCTCAGCGGAACAACGTCGGTCCGAAAAGTGTGGAATGGTCGAGGAAATCTCGCGGAGCTCGAGGCCGATGGGCCGTCCGGTCACCTCGAAGTGCTGTCGCTCAGGCTGTACAATCCCGAGAGCAGGCAGTGGAGCCTCAACACCGCCAACAGCAACGGTGGCACTCTCAGCGTACCCACGGTGGGTGAGTTCAAGAACGGCCGTGGGGAGTTTTTCGATCAGGAGATGTTCAACGGGAGGATGATCCTGGTAAGGAATGTGTGGTCGGAGATTACTCCCACCTCGTGCCTCTTCGAACAGTCATTTTCTGACGACGGAGGCAAGTCCTGGGAAGTGAACTGGATCGCAAAGGATTCTCGCTTTAGAGATGAGAGTGGAACATTTCACTGAGCCTCACGGGAAACTGCCCAGAAGAATGCGCGACGATCTGACATCTCGCCGAACGCTTCTGCTCCTCTGCTGCGCGATCGGCGCGTCGTATCCTCTTGCCGCGCCCGCGCAGCAGGCGTCCGACACCGTGGTGCCTTCGCGCACATCGGTTGTGTCGCGCCAGTCGACCGATGACGCCTGGTGGACGGGCCCGATGCTGGCTGCGTCGCCCAACACGCTGCCGCGCGGACATTTTCTCGTCGAGCCGTACATCTACGACGTGCGCTCGGCGCATACGGACGGCTACGGCTCCCTCACCTACATGAACTACGGTCTCACGGACAGGTTCACCGTCGGCCTCATTCCCACCTTCGGCTTCAACATGGTGAGCGAAGGCACGAACAGCTCCGGCATCGGACTCGGCGACCTCTCGCTGCTGGCGCAATACCGGCTCACGCAGTTTCGCGCGGGAAGCTGGGTGCCGACGACCGCCATCGTCGTCCAGGAGGCGCTGCCGACGGGGAAGTTCGACAAGCTCGGGAATCGGCCGAGCGATGGCCTCGGCGGTGGCGCGTACGCCACGACGCTCTCTCTCTACTCGCAGACGTTCCTCTGGATGCCGAACGGCCGCATCCTGCGCACACGCCTCGACGTATCGGGCACGTTCTCCAACAGCGTGCACATCGAGGACGTGAGTGTCTACGGAACAGGGTTCGGCTTCCGCGGGCGCGCGGATCCCGGAAGCTCGCTCTTCGTCGATCTGGCGGGCGAATACAGCGTGACGCAGCGCTGGGTGCTCGGGATCGATCTCACCTTCCGGCATGGAGCCAGCACCCGGGTCGCAGGCTATGACATTCTCGATCCGGAGAGCGTGCCGAATCCGCCGAGCATCCTCTTCAACTCGGGATCGAGCGACGCCTTCGGCTTCGCGCCCGCGATCGAGTACAACTGGACGCCCAAGCTCGGCGTTCTGCTGGGCACGCGCGTGATTCTGGCCGGCCACAACACCTCGTCGTCGATCACGCCGGCGCTAGCGATCAACATGTTCTACTGACGGCCGCGGTGCGACTCTTGACATCCTACAATTCCGTCCACATCGTATTGTAGAATGACATAACGCACCCTTCGAGCGAGGCCGCGATGAGCAACGCCACCGCCAACGTCGAGCTGCTGCAGGGCACCCTTGACCTCCTCATCCTCAAGGCGCTCACCCTCGGGCCGCTGCACGGCTGGGCCATCGCGAGGCGCATTCAGGAGATGTCGCGCGAGGTGCTCACCATCAATCAGGGCTCGCTCTATCCGGCGCTCTACCGTCTCGAGGACCGCCGCCTCATCGTGAGCGAGCCCGGC
>DATHJR010000361.1:0-4443 GCA_035286525.1 Gemmatimonadaceae bacterium
TCAATGGCATGCAGACGATGACCGCCGAAATCGACGCCTCCGGCAATCTGCAGTTCGGCCCCGCCTTCTCCACCGCACTCGCTCGGAAGCTCCGCTTTAACTTCAGCGCGCCGGTGGATCCGCTCAACAGCTATCGCCCGGACGAGACGGGTCAGCAGGAGTGGAAGATCAAGACAAACCCCAACGTGGTGTCCGGCACCCCTGCAATCAACGCCCTGGGGGTGAACGGCAATCCCGCGGCGGGCTGCTACGGGAGCACGGCGTCTCATCAGAATTCCGGGACGCGGTATCCCATCATTTACAACACGGCGAGCGACCCGCAGAGTGTGAATGTCTACATCACACGCACGAGCATCTCGCCGGCCACCTGGACTATGGTCACGAATGGCCCGTGCGCAGGGACGGCAAACCAGGGGGCGCTCTACAGCCAGATCGTCACGAACAAGAACGCACCAATGGTGTTCCGCGGCTACTACAACCTCTCGTTCTCACTTCGGCTGCGCGCGCTGTAGCACCTGATTTCATGACGAAGCCACCACGAGGTGGCGCGCCTCGTTGCCCGGCAGAGACTGCGCCCTCTCACCACTGGCACACAACGCTGCAGCCCGCTGCGCGCAGTGCGCGCCCTCTCTTAGGGCGCGAGGCGCATGCGGGCAACGGTGGGTTCGTCGCCGGTCGCACCCGTGCGCATCGTTCCATCGTCTGAAACGCGCTCCCACCCGCTCCTTCGGATGAAGTAGATCCAGTTGCCGACGATCGCGGCGTGGTTGAGATCGACCGCATTGGGGCCGCGCACCAGCGTCGTTGCATGCACGACGCGGCGCATCGGCGCGTCGAGTGCAAGCCGAGCAATCCGGTTCGGTTCGAGGCCGTTCTGCACGACGATGAGATCGTGCCCCACTCTGTACAGGCCATCGATCCCGGTGAGCGCGAGCGAATCGGAGTGCGTGATCCACGTGACACGGCCGGTCGCTATGTCGACCGCGGCGATGCCAATGGAGTAATCGGGAACGAAGAGTGTCGCGCCATCGGCGGACAGGGCGGGTGTCTGAGGCGAGGAAAAGACTCCGCGAGGAACGAGGACTCGCAATGAATCCCGGCCGGCGTCGAGCGCATAGACGCCAGATCCGAGTCCATCGGCCACATAGACGGCTCCATTTCGTGCGACGGTGATGTCACCCAGCGTGTGCGCACCGCTGTCTGGTGCGACATACCGTCCTCGTGGGCGCCCGGAACTCAGGTCGAGCGCGAGAAGGGCCGAATGCCCGGAATCAGCTGGCGTGAACTGAGCGGTCATCGGCACAGCGGCCGACGTCGCCCAGAGCACGCCGCGCGAGGAGTCGACGCCGAGCGCGAACGTACCCCACCCGTGGTCGCCACCGAACCTCACGATCGCGGGCGCGTCGACGCCGGAGCGCTGCGCGTAGACGCATCCATTGCGCACGGAGCTCACGAGAAAGAGCGCTCGCGCCGCATCGTACGCGATGTCCTCCGAGATCATGTCCGTCTCCGGAAGTCGGAAGGCGAGCTCTGGCGCGCCCACGTCGCTCGTCGCGCTCGCTCGGAGCGCCAACAGCGAAGCGCGTGCATCCTGGCCCTCGAGCGCCGCGTACTGCGTCACCAATCCGGAGTCGAGCCCCGCACCCATCGCCGCGACCGCGCCCATCCATCGCGCCGCGGCCGCCTTGTCGCGCGCGGCAATCGCGAGTGCCGCGAAGCGCGCGGCGATGCGTGGCGTTGCGCCCAGACGGCGATACACCGCGTCGAGCTGGGCGCGATACGCGACGGTGTCATTCGCTGCGCGCGCTGCCTGAAGCGCGCGCTCGTGATCGCGCCACGTCGAATCCGTTTGCGCACCGCCTCGCGTGCTGTCAGCGGCGACCGCGACGAAGAGCGTCAAGGCGACGCCGCGTAGGCGGCGCGAGGCGCGGCGGAGCGATCCGGCGAGGTACGAACGTCGTGACAACATGTGGCAGGACCCTCGTGGCTGTGCTGTCCGTGGCGATGTCGCCGGATCGGGTATGGTACTGCAGTGCCATGCAGGTCGACAGCTCAAGGTCGGCACGAACGCCGCTCTCCGCGATGCGAGTCGGCGACGTTTTACAGAACTCGCACGCGCTGTGACCCTCGTGCCCCCGCCTCGCCACCCGCCCGTATTAGAAAGCGCTCATACGTGACGCTTCGCGACGAAATCGAGTCGCTCTGGAGCCACATGACATCAGAGACCTTCAGCCCAATCCTGGTCGCGATCTCCGTCTCGATCGCTTCGCTCGCGTCGTACGCCGCGCTCGATCTCGCGGGACGCGTGTCCGTCGCGCAGGCGCGTGATCGCCTCACCTGGCTGATCTATGGCTCGACCGCCATGGGGATCGGGATCTGGAGCATGCACTTCGTCGGCATGCTCGCTTTTCGGATGTCGATCCCGATCAAGTACGATATCCCGCTCGTTCTCACTTCCGCGCTGATCGCGATTGCCGCCGCTTTCCTGGCGATGTTCACTGTGAGCCGAAAGGAGCTTCCCGCCCTCCGTCTGCTCGCCGCGAGCATCTTGATGGGCGCGGCGATCTCCGGGATGCACTACACCGGAATGGCGGCGATGCGCGTCCCGGCGACGATCAGCTACGCCCCCGTCCCGTTCCTCATCTCGATCGGGATAGCGGTCACCGCATCGTACGTCGCGCTCTGGATTGCCTATCGCTACCGCTATGACGAGTCGATTGCCGGCCGCTGGCGGCGGGGCGCGAGTGCTTGCGTCATGGGGCTCGCGATTGCGGGGATGCACTACACCGGGATGAGCGCCGCGCGCTACACCCCGGCAACCCTCGTGCTCGATGCATGGTCGTACACGATCGAAACGGGGAGCTGGCTGACGGTCGGGGTCATCGCCGGCCCCGTACTCGTGCTCGTGCTTGCGCTCGTGGGCGCCTCGGTAGACCGAACCAAGCGGCTCACACTGACCGAATACGCGCGACTGCGCGAGCTACGCGACGAGATGGAGGAGACCGTGGCACGTCGCACCGCCGAGTTGCGGAGCGCGTTGCTCGCAGCGGAAACGGCGAATCGCGCCAAGAGCGAGTTTCTGGCGCACATGTCACACGAGCTTCGCACGCCGCTCAACTCCGTCATCGGATTTGCGGACATCCTGCAGAAGAACAAGACGATGAATCTGCGCCCGCAAGACCTGATGTACATCGGGCGCATCGGCGCCAACGGGCGGCACCTGCTTTCGCTGATCAACAGTGTGCTCGATCTTGCGAAGGTCGAATCCGGCCACATGGAGACCGACCTCACGCGATTCTCGATCGGCGCCCTCATCGAGGATGTGGTGGGGACGCTGGGCGGTGCGCGCGACGATCGCCGCGTGCCGCTTCGCGTCGACGTACCCCCGAACCTCGCGCCGATCCTGTCGGATGCGCCGAAGATGCGACAGATCCTCGTGAATCTCATCGGCAACGCCGACAAGTTTACGGAGAGAGGGAACATCACGATTCGCGTGCTCGCCGACGATGACTCCCTGACGCCACGACGGATCGATGTCATCGACACGGGCGTCGGCATTCCTCCCGACAGAATTGACGCGGTCTTTCGCCTGTTCGAGCAGGCGGACACCAGCACGTCGCGAAAATACGGCGGCACCGGTCTCGGCCTGCCGATCACGGTCGCGATGTGCAAGCTACTCGGTGCGAGCCTGACCGTCACGAGCGTCGTTGGAGAGGGTTCCGTCTTTTCAGTGGTGCTGCCGCCCGACGCCGCGGTGATGGATCCGACCGCCGAGTACCCGATGCGCGTCGCTGACTCGCTCGACATGATCGATCGAGAGTGCTCCCGTGACGCGCTCGTGGCCGTGCTCAAGCGCCATAGCCGCTCGACGCCGACGCGCGTGCTCATCGTGGAAGACCAGCCCGACGCGCAGGAACTACTGCTGCACCATCTGCGCAACGAGGAGAATGTCGAGACGAGGGTCGCCGATTCCGGAATCACGGCGCTTCAGGCGCTCGCGACGTTCGCGCCGGACCTGATCATGCTCGACGTTAGAATGCCGAAGATGAACGGCATTGTGTTCCTCAAGCACATGCGAAGCGATCCGCTCTATGCGCACATCCCGGTCGTGGTGGTCACCGGAGAGGAGCTCACCGCGGCCGAGCGCGCCGAGCTCATGGCCGCAACACTCGGAATCATCGGCAAGGATGACGATTTGGAACATGCCGTGCGCCGTGCGCTCGTCACTGTCGGCGCGCGGCTGACCGAGGAAACCGTTCTGACCTGACGCCGCCATGCACGCCGCCGGGAGCTCGGAGAACTAGCTGGCCACGATCAATTCGGCCATGCGCGCAGCGGCGCCGGGCGCCTGTGCGAAAAAGAGCACGGGCTCGATGAGCTCCAGCTCCATCAACAAGAGCCTTCCCGATCGCGCAACGCCGTCGACGCGGGCATACAGAATGT
>DATHJR010000362.1:0-3785 GCA_035286525.1 Gemmatimonadaceae bacterium
AGAGATGTGAGCGCCCTCTTGGGGGACCTCCAGGAACGGGAAGGGAGGCTGTCGGCGCGCGAGGAGGCAGTGGAGTTCGACTCGTCGAGGGCCGCGGCGCGCCTCGAGCGGATCGAGGCGCGCGATCTTGCGCTGCGCGAGTCCGAGCGCGCGCTCGAGCGCCGTGCGCGCGAAGATGCGCGCAGGATGCTCCTCGAGGGGCGCGCCGAGATCGAGCGCACGGTGCGCGAGCTGCGCGAACAGGGCGCCG
The DNA here is from genome assembly GCA_035286525.1 of Gemmatimonadaceae bacterium. Classification (GTDB taxonomy): domain Bacteria; phylum Gemmatimonadota; class Gemmatimonadetes; order Gemmatimonadales; family Gemmatimonadaceae; genus FEN-1250. The sequence continues at coordinate 251 of DATHJR010000362.1, forward strand.
TCGCCACCGCGCGCGATGCGCGGCGACGCACGCGGCCGAGATCGATCGACTCGATCGCGAGGATCGGCCCGTTCGCCGCACGCAGCCGGCCACGGGCGGCGTGATTGCGGTTGGCGACACCGTCGAGATGGAGACGCTCGATGGCCGCACCGGGCAGATCGTCGAGCTGCGCGACGATCAGGCGATCGTCGCCGTGGGTGCGCTCAAGATGACGGTTCCCGTGTCGAGCCTGTCGACGATCTCCCGCGCGGCCGAACGAGCGGTGGCGCGCACCGAGTCGTATGCGGCGCTGCCCGATGTCGACGTGTCGACGGAGATCGATCTGCGCGGGATGCGGGTGGACGAGATGGAGCTCGCGCTGCAGCGCGCGCTCGACGCGGCGATCGGAGCCGACCTGCGCGTGATGCGGATCATCCACGGCAAGGGCACCGGCGCGCTCCGTGAACGAGTGGACGAGCTGCTCCGCGCCGATCGCCGTGTGCGCGAACATCGCCCGGGTGCGTGGAACGAGGGCGGCACCGGCGTCACGATCGCGGAGCTCTCCTGATGATCACCGACGAGTCCGTCGAGCGCGTGCGCGAAGGCGCGGACATAGTGCAGATCATCGGCGAGCACGTGAAGCTCAAACGCGTCGGCAACAGCTATCGCGGGCCGTGTCCGTTTCATCAGGGCACCGGTCCGAACTTCTCCGTCGTTCCCGCGAAGGGATTGTACCACTGTTTCGTGTGCAACGAGTCGGGCGACGTCTTCACGTACCTGCAGAAACGCCTCGGGATGGATTTTCCTGATGCGATCAGATACGTGGCGCATCGCGCCGGAATCGTGATCGAGGAGGTCCAGCGTCGCGCCGATGCGAAGGATCCGCGGCAACCGCTGTGGGACGTCAACGCGATGGCGGCGGACTGGTTCCGGACGCAGCTGTGGGACGAGCGCACGGGCGAGGAGGCGCGGAACTATCTCGCCTTCCGCAGGGTTTCGCGCGATGTCGCCGACCGCTTCGGGCTCGGCTTCGCGCCGCGCGACGCCGATGCCATGCGCGCGCATCTCGTGGCGCTGGGTGTGAGCGACGAGACGCTCACCGAGGCCGGGCTGCTGGTGATGCGCGAGGAGAGCGGCGAGCTCAGGCCGCGATTCCGCAACCGATTGATGTTCCCGATCCTCGACGCCTCCGGCAATTGCACCGGATTCGGCGGTCGTCTGCTCGGTCCCGGCGAGCCGAAGTACCTCAATTCATCCGAGTCGCCCGTCTATTCCAAGGGACGGATGCTGTACGGCCTGCACATGGCCAAGCACGCCATACGTCGCGAAGGACGAGTCATGATCGTCGAGGGCTACTTCGATGTGGTTCGGCTCGTCAGCGCGGGCTTCGAGTGGGTGGTAGCGCCACTCGGAACCGCGCTCACGGAGGACCAGGCGGCTCTGCTCCCGCGTTACGCAAAGCAGGCATTTCTGCTGTACGACAATGACATCGCGGGACTGAAGGCGACGTTCCGCTCCGGCGATCAGCTGCTGCGACAGCAGATGTCCGTGCAGGTCGTGACGCTCCCGGATGGCGAGGATCCCGACAGCTTCGTGGACAAGTTCGGAGGTGAGAAGCTCCTCGAGCAGCTATCGGGCGCGGTAGACATCTTCGAGCGCAAGCTGATCGAGCTCCAGCGCGGCGGATATTTCGGCGATCTCCACAAGAAGCGCGTCGCGATCGACAAGTTGCTGCCGACGCTGCGCGCGACGGCCGACGGCGTCACGCGAGAGATCTACGTCGCGCGCGCCAGCGAGGTCTCGGGAGTGAGCCGCGATGTGCTGCAGCGCGAGGTATCGCAGACGTCCTCGCGAGGCGCGACTTCGCATTCGGGGAGGCCCCCAACCCCTCCACCACCGGCGAATTCAACCGTCGTGGAGCGGCGTACCGCCGAGCGGCGGGCTCCGATGACCGCGGCACCCCCCAAGGAGCGACTGCTCGTTCGTATACTTCTGCACGTGCGGTCGAACATCGAGGAGGCCGTCGAGACAGTCGGGCCGGACCAATTGCGTGATCCCGCACTCGCGGACATCTATCGCGCATTGCTCAGCGGTTCGCCCGATGACCCCGCCAACGTGCTGGAGACTCGACTCGCGCCGGAGAGTATCGATCGGTTCAACGAGCTGTTGAATGACCCGATCGGGGAAGGTGAAAAATACATGGAAGACTTTGCTGCGCTGCTCGCCTCCTTTCGCAGAATCGCGGTAAAGAAGGAACTGCACCGGAAGCAGCGCGAAATGCCCATCGCGTCGGAAGATCAGCAGGACGACATCTTGTCGAACATGGCGCGTCTGCGGAATGAAAAAAATGCGATGGGTGATCGGTCATTCAAGGGGTACGATCCTGCTCGAAAAACGTAAGGAGGTTTAGTGAGTCCAGATCTGGAAGCGGTATTGGCCCTGCAGGCAGAAGACGCGATCGTCGCTCAGTTGAATGAGAAGCTGCGTACGCTCGATGGACGGATGAAATCGCTCGACGCCGAGCGCAAGCAGCTCGAGGATTCGCTGGCGCGGGCGCGCGTGACCGCGGAGCAGGAGGAGAAGAAGCGACGAGAGCTCTCGATCAAGGTCGAGGACCACAAGGCGATGCAGGAGCGCAACCTCGCCACGCTCGACGTCGTGCGAAAGCCGAAGGAAGCCAATGCGGCGATGGCGCAGGTGGACATGCTCAAGAAAGTATTGTCGGAGGAGGAGACCGATCTGCATTCGCTGTCCCTACGCGTCCACGATGTGCACCACGCGATCGACGGGCAGCAGAAGCTTCTGAGTGAGCTCGACGCGCGGCAGCGGGAGCAGCGAACGGCGCACGCCAAGGAGCGCGCCGTGATCGAGGGGGAGCTTGCGGAGGCGCGTGAGGTGCGCGCCGAGAGAGCGGCCCACGTGTCGAAAGGCATTCTCCTCAAGTACGAGCGCATTCTCAGCCGCAACACGTCCAACGTTCTCTATCCATTGCGCGGACAGGCGTGCGGGCGATGCGATACGGCGATCCCGATGCAGCGCCGCAATGCGATCGCCGCTGGCCGCGCGATCGATGTGTGCGAGGCGTGCGGAGTGCTCCTGTACGCGGCGGGATGATGCTTGTCGCTCCCCATAGGGGAGGGTAATTTTCACGTTGTGAACGCTCTTGCCGCGCGCGCCCGTGCGCCGTCTCGCTGGGTGCTCCCCAGCGCACCTGATGCGGCGGCCATCGCGGTCCTCGCGAGCGAGCTTCACCTGCCTCCCGTGATCTGCGAGCTCCTGCTCCGGCGCGGATTCAGCACCGTGGATGGCGCGAAGCGCTACCTCCGCCCGCGACTCGATCAGCTCCACGATCCATCCCTCATGCTCGGCATGGACCTCGCCGTGGAGCGGCTCGTGCGCGCCATTCGTGCCGGCGAGCGGATCGTGATTCACGGCGATTACGACGTCGACGGAATGTCCTCGACCGCCGTATTGCTGCGAACGATTCGGCGACTTGGTGGCAACGCGATTCCGTTCATCCCGCGTCGCATCGAGGACGGATATGATCTCACGATGG
>DATHJR010000363.1:0-3793 GCA_035286525.1 Gemmatimonadaceae bacterium
TGCTGGCGAGATCCCATTCCCACACGCCCACTCTCGCGGCAGCCGTCGCAAGCGACAGTCGCTCGGTGAGCATGTGGCGATCGGCGTCGGCCAGTTTGCGATCCGTGATGTCGTTGTCGATGCTGAGCACGCGAATCGGAACGCCGTCGGCGTTCCGTTGCAGCGTCCACCGACTGGCGACGATCGAGCGGGTGCCGTCGCGCGCGTGGTGAATCGCTTCGCCCTCCCACTGCCCCTCCAGTCGCAGCGTGGCATCTGCGTCCTCGCGGGTCTCGAACAACTTTGTGCTCAGCAGAGCGAAGACGTCGTGGCCGACTGCTTCCACGCTCGTCCAGCCGTACAGGGCCTCCGCGCCGCGACTCCACGAGATGACGCGACTATCCATGTCTCGAACGACGATTGCATCGCGAGCGAGATCCAGAATCTCGGCCTGTTCCGTGAGCACGGCCGCCTGCCGCTCGAGCAGCGCCGTTCGTTCGCGGAGGTCCGCGGTGCGAGAGATGACCTCGCGCTCGAGTGTCTGGCTGTATCGATCGTAGTAGTCGCCGTACGCCTTGAGCCGTAGCAGATTTCTCACGCGCACGCACAGCTCGGCGTGATCCACCGGTTTTGTGAGGAAGTCGGCCGCCCCGGCTTTCAATGCGACCATGCGCGCGTCGTGATTGTGCAGCGCGGTAACCATGATAATGGGAATGTTCTTCGTGGCGGGATTCAGCTTGAGTCTGCTCGCGACTTCGTTCCCGTCCATTCCCGGCATCATGACATCGAGGAGAATGAGATCGGGCAGCCGTTTCGATACCAGGGCGAGAGCCTCCTCTCCGCTTTCGGCGGTCTGCAGCTCGTAGTTCTTTTCGGTGAGCATGACTTCCAGCAGCCTTCGATTCTGTCGATCGTCGTCGACGATCAGGATGTGCGCGGGAAGGTCGCGGGGATCGAAGAGGTCATTCATGTCGGTGCCATCAATGAGGCGATGGCCGCGAGGAACTGCTGGTACCGCATGGGCTTCGCGATGTAGCCGTCGCATCCGGATGCACGAATGCGAGCCTCATCCCCTTTCATCGCGAGGGCGGTGAGCGCGATGATTGGAATGCCGCGAGTGCACGGATCTTTCTTGAGTAGCCCGATGGCCTCGAGTCCGTCCATCCCCGGCAGTTGAATATCCATCAGGATGAGATCGGGCACCTGCTCACGCGCGATCTTGATCCCAGCCTCCGCATCAGCGGCAGGGATCACGGCATATCCTGCGGACTCCACCAGAAATGTCGACAGAGACATGTTGATGGCATTGTCCTCGACTATCAGGACGCGCGGCATATCAGGCAACTAGTTGGCGCCCCGACATCGCGCGTCGCACTTCGGCCACAAAGCCGGCATTATCGAAGGAGCTTTTTTCGAGGATTGACGCCACACAGCCCTGCAGTCTTCTTCGATCATCGACGGTGATCTGCTTCGCCGTCAGCACCAGGATCGGGATGTGCGCGGTTTCTGGATGCGAGTGAAGCTCCATCGCAACGTCGAACCCGTTGATGTCCGGCATGAGCAAATCCAGCACGATCAGATCGGGCAGCTGGCGTACGGCACTGTCGATCGCCGCGCGACCGCTGTAGACGCGATGGATCGAGGTCGCAAGGCCGAGCAGGCGCAACGCGATGAGCTCGACGGCGGAGCGGTCGTCGTCGGCGATGAGGACACTGAGCGATCGGGTTTCGGACGGGCGATAGAGCTTCAGGTCCATCAACGTCTCGTACAGCACTTGCCTGGATATCGGCTTCTCGAGAACGGCGGCGGCACCGAGGGCAAACCCCCTGTTGCGATCCGCCTCGATCGAAATGATCACGACGGGAACTCTACGAAGTGCGGGCTCCGCCTTCACCCGGCTGAGAAATTCCCATCCGTCCATGTGCGGCAGCATGATGTCGAGCGTGATCAGCGACAATGAGCGCGAAGCGGCGACGACGAGGGCTTCTTCCGCCGAGGCGGCACACACCACCTCGAATCCTTCCGCCTCCAGCTGAATGCGTATCAGCTCGGAAGCCTTGATGTCGTCTTCGAGTACCAGCGCCAGCAACTTCTGCGGTCGCGACGCCAGGTCGGGAGGGAGGGGCGCAACGATGTCAGTTCGTGCGTCATCGATCGAGGGCCGCAACGGCACCCAGACTGTAAAACACGACCCCTCGCCGCTGGAGCTTTCGACGGCCACGCCACCGCCGTGCAACTCTGCGAGCAGCTTGACCATCGCCAACCCCAGGCCGGTACCCTGAAATCGCCGCGACAGTCCGTTGTCGACCTGGATGAAGGGCTGGAAGAGTCGCTCCATCCCGTCCGCAGCGATCCCGATCCCGCTGTCGGTGACGCTGATCTTCAGAAACTCCGTAAAGTCACTCTCGGCAAGCGGGAAGCTTCGACCGGGCCAGTCGCCCGATAAGCGACCTACGTCCGCGCGTGGAACGATCGCGGCATGCACGCGAACCTTGCCCCCATCCCCAGTGAACTTCATCGCATTCGAGAGCAGGTTGAGCACGATCTGCTTCAGCTTGCGCTGATCGGCATTGACATGCGCGTGCGCCTCGATCGCATTCATCTCGACGCGAATGTTGCGTGAAGCTGCATCCTCCGCGATCATGGTCATGCCGTCGGCGAACAACGACTGGAGCTCGATGCGCTCCAGCTCGAGGGCCATTTTCCCTGCCTCGACCTTTGACAGGTCGAGGATGTCGTTGATCAAGGAAAGCAGATGCTGACCGCTACTGTAAATGTCGCCGACGAACGAGCGCTGTTGAACGGTGAGATCTCCCACCATGCCGTCCCTCAAAACCTCGGAGAAGCCCACGATGGCGTTGAGAGGTGTGCGCAATTCGTGCGACATGGTTGCGAGGAACGCGGATTTCGTCCGGTTCGCGTGCTCCAACTCGATGTTCTGCTGCTGCGTGAGCTCGAATCGCTTCAATTCGGTGACGTCGCGCGCGGCGACGAACACCCCTTGCAGTCGTCGGTCGCGGTCGTGAAACGTCGTGGCATTCACACTGACTACAGTTAGGGCGCCGTCGCGCGCCTTCGCGGTGAGCTCGTAGTTCGAAACCTTTCGTTCGCTCAACACACGGTTGATCCCTTCATCCGCCCGCCTGGAGTCGGTGAAGTGATGACTGAATGGAGCCCCGATCAACTCATCGCGCGTACATCCGGTGAGGGACTCCATCTGCTTGTTGACGTCGGTGATGATACCGCGAGGATCGGTCGTGATCAGCGCATCGATGTTGGATTCGATGAGCGAGCGAGTGTAGAAGTGCTGATCCCGCAGCCTCTGATCTAGCCGTTTGCGCTCGTCCTCGATCACCTGACGTGCCGTGTTGTCGGTGCCGATGAACAGGTAGCCGATGATTGACTCGTTCGCATCGCGAAGCGCGGTCACCGAGACGATCGCCGGGAACCGACTGCCATCCTTGCGAATCTTCGTCATCTCGTACATGTCCTCGAGACCGCGCGAAGCCTTGAAGCAGAGCACATCGAATCCCGCTGTGATCGGCGTCCCAAACTCGCCGCTGAGCGCCGCCGCGCGCCCGCTCAATTCCTCCGCGTCGTGCAGCCCCGCCGGTGTTAGCCGATTGACGACCTCCGAAGCCGCGTATCCCAGCATGCGCTCGGCGCCGACGTTGAAGATCTGAATCATGCCCTTCGTGTCCGTGGCGATGCACGAGAAATTGGCGCTGTTGAAGATCGCGCGTTGCAGCGCTCCTGCCTTGAGCAGCGCCTCCTCAGCCAACTTGCGCGCCGTGTTGTCGGTGCCGATCAGCAG
>DATHJR010000364.1:0-7244 GCA_035286525.1 Gemmatimonadaceae bacterium
CGAACGTCACGGGCTGGTCGAGACTCGCGGCTCGCGGCCGGAACCCATTCCAGGTCACGAACATCCAGTCGTCGGCCGCGCCACCTTCGACCGTCTTGCGCGTCTGCAGAGACTCGGCGTCCACGAGCACGACATCCTTGCCGCTCAGCAGCGCCAGCCAGCCATTCGGCGCGACGGCGGGAAGATCCTCGCGCCACTGCGTGTGCGCAGCGCCGATCATGCGATCGGTGCTCACGGAAATGACATACGCGCTGTCGCTGCCGGTTGCTCGTGCCAGCACATAGCGTCCCGTCGGATCCATGCGCAGCGCCGAGGGCTCCGTGGGGAGCGCGATGCGCGTCGTCACGTTTCCGCTGTATCGATCCACGACGAGCACCTCCTTGCTCGAGTCGGACGCCACATAAATGCGGTCTCCGCTCGGCGACGTCACGACTGCTCGCGGTCTCGTCGGGAGCTTGAGGCTCGGCACGATCTGCAGATCGCGACCACGCACGCCAACAAGTCCCGAGTCTACGGGAAAGTACACGCGGTCGCCCGCCGGCGTGCGAATCGCCCTCGTGACGCGCGGAAGCAGCACGCTGTCGGCGATGCGATCCTCTGGCGGGTGGATGAGCCACACCATCGTCCCCGGTCCCCGGTTGGCGAGCACGAGCAGCGTTCCATCCGGTTGAGGAACGATGTCGTGCGCTGGGGAAGGCGGCTTGAAGGTCCAGCTTCCCGCGGGCGTGAGGCGGGTGACGGAGCCATCGGCGCCCACGCCGTACGCGGCGGACCCATCGGCAGAGACGATGTCCGAGAGCTTCGTGGCGGGGTCGCGCACGACGTCGCCGCGGCGGAGATCGATGCGCACGACGCCACCCTTCGCGTCCTCGGCCAGCACGGATCCCGCACCGTCGTCGAAGCCGAGCAGGCGGGCGAGCGCGGGCGGCTTGCTCGTGGCGCTCCAGAGCAGCGAGTCGACGCGCGGGAACGCGAACGCGCGCGCGACTCCGCCGCTCCGCGGAAATCGGAGAACGAGTTGATCCGGTCCGTTCGCGCTGGCGCTGGCAGTGCTAACAGTGCTTCCGGCGGCCGGACGACGGTCCGCGCCATGGCATGCAGCAAGTACGAGCGCCAGCGCCAGTGGCGACGTTCGCACGAAGGTGAAACTAGACGATCAGAACGTCGGATACAACGAGAACTGCCAGAATCCGTGTCGTCCGGGTGAGTCCTGCGGTATCGCGTAGTCCCATCGCAGGATAACGTAATTGAACAGATTTACTCGCAGGCCGAAGCCGTAACTCGTCAGCAGCGACCGCACGTTCGCGGGGTTGTCCTGGCTGTCTCTCCTGAACTCGACCTTCTGCCCGTTGAACCACGTGGTGCCGGCGTCGTAGAAGAACGCGCCTTCGATGGGCGGGAGCGGGATCACTCCGGCCAATCCCCCCCGCACGATCGGGAATCGCAGCTCGATGTTCGCGAACGCCACCTTGCTTCCGAGCAGACGGTTGCATCGCTGGGCGTTGGTGACGTCGGCAGGACAGTTGTCGTTGGTGATGAGGAAGCTCTGGTCGTCGTAGCCGCGAATGAGATCGCTGTAGCCGAGGTACTTCTGCAGGCTGTCAGCATCGCGGCCGTACGACAGGTTCGCCGTGAGGCGCGTCGCGATGGTCAGGTAGCTGAACAGAATGGCGTCGTACCGGCGATAGTCACCGAGCAATCCGATCCACTGGAACTGACCCACCGCGGGGGTGACGCCAAAGCGATAGCGCCTGCCGTAGATCGGACCCGTATACCCGAAAAGTGTGTTGTCCGAGACGAGCGAGAGACTGGGCTCGGCGTAGTACTTGCTGCTGCCCGCGACCTCCTGCTGCGACGCATCGGACTGCGGATTTCCAAACTGGTCGATGAGCTGAGAGAAGACGAGGAACGAACGCTCGAGGTCGGCGAGCGTCAGGCCGGCCTCGATTCGAGTGAAGCGGTTCAAGGGATAGATGCCCACCGCAAACGCCTCGCGATCGAGATAGCGCGCGACCACGTCCTCCTCGGTGAACGTGCCGTTGCCGTTGTCGACGAATTGCGTGCCCTCGCCGAAGTAGAACGGCGACTGCGAATATCCCACGGCGTACTGCAGCCGGTGGGAGAGATTGGTATACGCCGCGAGCACCTGGGCATCCGCGATTCGCCCGTTGATCGAAAGGGCGAAGGCGAGATGGTTGTTGCCCACCATGTCGCTGAGCGAGATCGCGGTACCGCCGAACACGCCATTGCCGAAATTGTCTCTCGAGTAGCCAACGGTCGGGCGCGCAACGAAGTCCGGCGAGAAGCGAATGTGGTACTTGTACTGTTTGAACTGATTCGTGTCCGGCAGCTGCACGAACCCGCTGTCGACGAGCGCCGCAACGTTGACGCGCGCCTCCGTGTGTGCACCGGAATCAGAGAGCGCGCTCGACGCGCGGAAGGTGGTGCCCGCCCGATAGTACGAATACGACAGCGTGTCCTGTAGCGCGGAGTCCGCGCGCGCGCGTTTGGCGGCGGCCGCGCTGTCCGATCGCTGCGCGACCATCTGCGTCAGCGACTGCGGGACGAAGGGCTTCCGCTTGAGCAGGCGCGGATTATCGATCGTCCAAACGGTATACTCGCCATTCTCGAGATACGTAAACGCCATCTTGTCCATGGTGTGCGACCACGTGATGACCGGGCTGAACTCCGTCACCGAGATCACGCCGCCAACGACGTTCGTGAGCTGGTAGTGCTGCTTCTCCGTGAGATCGTAGAGGAAGATGTTCTGACCGCCCGTGCGATCGGAGACGAAGGCGATCGACTTCGAGTCCGGCGCCCACGTCGGATTGATGTTGAGCCCCTCCTGCCCCGGAATCAGCTCGACATTGCCGCCGTCCACGTGATAGATCGCGATCTGCCAGTGCGGGAAGCGCAGGTTCGCGAGGTCCACGCCCGCCGCCTGATCCGTAGCGAAGGCGATCATGCTGCCATCGGGCGACCACTGCGGCTGCATGTCCGCGTAGTTGTCGTGCGTGAGCTGCGTGAGATTCTTGCCGTCGGCGTCGACGGTGAAGAGATCCGTGATGCCGCCCTTGTTCCCCGAAAAGACGAGATGCTTGCCATCGGGCGACCAGCTCGGGCCGACGATGCCATCGAGCGGAAGCTCCATCTTCGCGATGCGTCTTCGCGACTTCACATCGAGTAGATAGAGGTTTTCCTGTCCTCCGCCGAGCGCGGAGAACGCGAGCGTTTTCCCGTCCGGGGAGAAGGAGCTCTGCGAATACAGCAGTCCGATCTCCTGATAGTTCGGATCGAAGGTGCTCTTCACCAGCCGCGAGATGCGCTTGCCGGTTTTGGCATCGCCGAGCCAGAGATCGATGAAGACCTGACCCTTGAGAAAGCTTCCGTTGGACAGAAATGCGATGTACTTGCCGTCGGGCGACAGCGCGGGTGCGAGGAAGACCTGTCCGCCCGTGCGCTTCTGCGACAGCAACGGCTGCGCGAAGTGACGCGGGCGATCGAGCTCCGCGACCTGCGGCAGATACTTCACCTGCATCGCTTCCTTCCACTCATCGCCGAGATCCTCGAGCGACTCACCCGTCTCGCGCTTGAACGCGCGCTCGATGCCCATGGACGGCACGTCGGCCATGATCGCGCCGATGATCTCGTCGCCAAATCGTCCGGCGACGTACGCCCACAGCGGCTGGCCGAAGCGGTACGGATCGTAGCGGTCCGGCTCCTCGGTCATCTTCACGATGGTCGGCAGATCGCCGTTGATCGCCGCGTCGCGCATCACGGTGGACGAGCGCGCGTAGTCCGGACCGAGCGAGAGATACTCGGCCATGCCCTCCATGAACCAGAGGGGCGGATTCACCTGGGAGAGTTGCGCGATCCCGCCACCTGCCCGCCCGCGCGCGAAGATGTCGAACTGGAATTCGTGCGTCATTTCGTGCGTGAGCACGTGCTCGAGACCGCGAAAATCCCCGGTGAACGGCATCAACATGCGATGTCGAAGCGGCTCCGTTACACCGCCGGTGCCCTCGCCGAGATCGCCGGTGACGTTGTTCTGTCCGAAGTCGGCGCGCGACGCGAAGAAGAGAATCGGCTTCTTCTCGCGAAACTCGTGTCCCAGGATGTGCGACAGACGAGCGTAGTCGCGCTCGGCCATGCGCGCCCCCTGCATCGCCGCGACGCGCTCGGAGGGATAGTAGTGAATGAGGAAGTGCTCGGTCTCGATGACCTGCCAGTTGAAATCCTTGTACTGGACCTGGTTTTGACCGAAGTACTCCTGCCCGGACGCTCTGGAGGCGAGCATCCCGCTCGCCGCGAGAGTGACGAGCGCCGCGCACCAGACATTGCGTAAGCTCATACCTTGGCTTCCTCTGCGTCGATGGCGACAATCCGGGCGTCACCCCACAGGCGCTCGAGCTGATAGAAGTCGCGCAACGTGGGGTGGAAAACGTGCACGACGAAGTCGACGTAATCGAGAAGAACCCAGCGTCCCTGCGACAACCCTTCCACGTGGTGTGCCCGAACTCCCTCCCTCTTGAGCTCGTCCACGACGTGCTCGGCGATTGCGCGCACGTGCGTGTCGGAGGAACCGCTCGCAATCAGGAAGTAGTCCGTGGCATTCGAAACCTTGTCGAGGTCGAGCATCACGATGTTGTTCGCCTTCAGATCCAGACACAACGCGGCAGCACGCTGCACTTGCGCGATTGGGGAAGACACGGGTTGGAGGTGCCTGCTGTTTGTGGTGAGAATCGGCGACTCACGGACTGCAAACGCGTGACTGTAAACGCGCAATATGAGTGGGAAACCCGACGCGTACCACCACCACTACACGAACGCCCGGTGGAAGTTTCCGCCGGGCGTTCAGACACGTATGGTGGGTACGTCGCGTTTACTGCTTGATGACCCACACCCGAAGCTCGGGCTTCACATCGGCGTGGAGGCGAACCGCGACTTTGTAGACGCCAAGCGCCTTGATAGGCTCGTGAAGGTCGATCTGGCGCTTTTCGATCTCGGGAAACCCCTGCGCATGAAGCTGCTGTGCGATGTCGGCGGACGTTACCGAGCCGAACAGCTTGTCCTCTTCACCGACGCGCGCGGAGAACGTGAGCGAAACCTGCTCGAGGCGCGTGGCGAGCGTTTGCGCGTGGCTGCGACGCTCGTTCTCGGCGGCTTCCAGATGCGCCTTCTCTCGCTCGATGCGCTTGCGATTGCCCGGAGTCGCCTCGTACGCGAGCCCGCGGGGGAGAAGAAAATTTCTGCCGTAACCGGGTGACACCATCACGATGTCGCCGGGCTGGCCGAGGTTGTCGATTGCCTGCTTGAGAATCACTTCCATCGGAGTGCTCCGGTCGAACGGTTGATCTTCGAGTAAGCTATCTGGAGGCGCCAGGGTCTGCGGGCGAATTCGCCGTCCGCACGCGTCGCCGCCAATCGATCCACGTATCGGTGACGCCCAGCCCGACTGCGAGCGGGAGCGACACCGGCAACAATACCACCGCGACGGCGCCTGCCGCCAACTGCGCGCCGAGTGTCGGCTGGGGATAGAACCAGGCAATCACTCCAAAGCCGCGCAGCGCGTAGAGCGCGCCGAAAAACACCACGAGATTCGTCCCGGCCACGCGCAGCGCGTCGAGGGACGGCAGAACAGTAAACGTCATTCCTGCCACCAGCGCCCAGATCAGCTCATCGCCGAACCGAAAAAACCGAAAGGGCGCCAGCGCCGGGCCGAGTCGCGCGCGACTCATGCGGTGGTACAATCCCCACGCCAACGCACACGCCGCCAGCGATTCCAGCGCCAGCAGGGCCGGGTACAAGGGCGCCGCGAAAGTTCCAGACGCTCGCTGCAGCTCCAGCGACCGCGCTCCGGCCCATTCCCGAGCCGCAGGAGCGAAGTTGGATCCCAGAAAACCGGACACGGACTTTGCGAGCACCGCGGAATTGCGGAGCTGAAAGTCCGTCGCGAACACATCCTCGATCCGTGCCGCGGCGTGCGGGGCGAACGCCATTCCGATCATGGCGATCAGCGCCGCGATTCCCACGGCCGCCAGCGCGCGGCCGAGGAACTCGCTGCGTTGCCCGAGAATGCAAACGAGGCCGAGTGCGCCGGCCACGAGCACTCCCCACGAGCGAGCGAAATCCGTGTAGGCCTCGCGCCCCGGAGTTGCGGGGATCGCCAGCAAGAGCCCCGCGAGCGCCGCCCACGCGAGCGCGAGCGCGGAGGAACCGCCCTTGCGCCACCCCGCGATGAAGCATGCGGCGAGGGCAGGGACCAACAGCAACAGCGTATCGACGACGGGTGCGGCCGCCCTCACGACGGGTGCGTGCGAGAGCAGGAGGAACGCCAAGAGCGCGATCACGATGCGCGTCCATCCCTGCTCCCGCGGCGGAGCCGCGAGGGCGTCACTCACTTCAGGCCTGGTGGCCCCGAATGTATGGCACGAGCGCCAGATAGCGCGCTCGTTTGATCGCGGTGGACAGCTGGCGCTGATGACGAGCGCAGACACCGCTCAGACGACTTGGCAGAATCTTGCCGGTGTCGGTGAGGAAGCGTCCGAGGGTACGATCATCCTTGTAATCGATGAACCGCACGCGGGTTTCGCAGAATGGGCAGCTCTTCTGTGGGCGTCGCATGCTAATCCTCGTCGTCGTCGTCGTCACTCGCGCGCCCGCGTCCGGCGGCGATCTCTTCCTCGGTCATCGGCGGCGCGCCGACTTCGTGCTCGTGCAGCGTGATGAGATAGCGCACGACGCCCTCATCCAGCTTGAGGGCGCGCTCGTATTCCGGAAGCGTGGCCGCTTCGGCTTCGAAGCGCGCGATGGCATAGTGTCCCGTCTCGCGACGGCCGATGGGATACGCCAGCTGGCGCTTTCCCCAGTGCTCGACGGCGACGTCGCCGCTGCCGAGAAGCGAGTGCACGCGCGTGAGCGTGTCGCCGATGGCGGCATCTTCGAGTGCGGCATCGAAGATGTACACCACCTCATACTTGCGGGGCATTGTTGTATTTCCTCCCTGTGGACTGCCGCCTCCCGCGCGGACGGCGGGAGGAGGGGGGCAAGTCATATAAGCCCTACAACTTAGCCCAGTCGGGAGCGACCGCGCAACCGTTGCCGAAGGGCGCGCGCGGTGGCGCGCAGGGCCGCTCCCAGCGGCGGCTCCTGCGGCGGTGGCGCCTGTCGCGTGGCCGAGGAGAGGGCGCCCGGCTGCAGCATCTCGCGCGTCTCGGTGCAGAACACGGCGCGTCCCGAGAGGG
>DATHJR010000365.1:0-4289 GCA_035286525.1 Gemmatimonadaceae bacterium
GCGCGGTGTTGAGGATCCACGAGGCGTTCAACAGAATTCGAATCTCGGGTCCCTCGTCCTTCGCGAGACCGATGAGAATCTCCGCGATCACCGCATCGTCCGATGCCGACGTGGCGAGCGACCCACCCGAGTAGGCGGCGCAGTCCGCGTCGAAGGCAAGCTGCGCGATGTGCACCGAGCGGCGGGCCCGACGCAGAGACTCGAGCAGGCGGCCGTATGTTTCCGCGTTGTCGATGAGCCAGTCGGCCCTATCGCTGGCGGTGGAGGCAATCTCCAGGTTGAGTAGCGCGAGCGGAACATTGCCGGATGTTTCCGCAATGTTCATCACGCTCTCGCTCTCGTTGGCGTCATCCATGACGCCGATATACCCTCTTCATTGGGGCGTGTGCCAGTGCACGATGCGCGCCGCCTGGGACTGGTGCTAGTGAAGAGCGCGAATCTCGACGGCAACGCACGCGGGCGCGGGGTCACCGCGAATCAGTGCTCCGGCGCTGACCCGGAAGGAACGACGAGCACGCGCACCTCAAAGGCGTGCTCGTCGCACAGCCTCGACGCGACTGAACGAGATTGCCGCGCCCCGTCTGCTCTCACCTGGGCGACGTTTGCCTTCGTCCGCGCGTGCGGCGCTTCGCCGGTTTCACCTGCCTCGCGCCGCCATCGCTCCGCACCGTGATGAACGCCACCAGCGCGCCCGCCGCGCACAACCCAGCGGAGATGAACATCGCTCGCGCGTAGCCCGCCGCGAACGCAGCGCCCTCGATCTTTGCAGATCCACCGATCCCCGCCGCGAGCGGCAGCGCCGCGGTGGCGATGAGCCCCGCGAGCCGCGCGACCGCATTGTTGATCCCCGACGCGATGCCGGTGTCGCTCTCCGTCACGGCGCTCAACACTGCCGATGTGAGCGGAGCGACCAGAATCGAGAGTCCAATTCCGAAAACGACAATGGCCGGAAGAATCGTCGTCAGGTAACTCGCCCCCGGCTGCACGCGCGCAAACAGCATCATCCCCGCCGCCGCGACGAGCGCGCCAACCGTCATGAGCGCGCGCGGCCCGACGCGCGCGCTCGCGCGTCCGGCGATGGGCGAAAACACGAGCATGATCACATTGGCGGGTGTCAGCGCTGCTCCGGCACGGAGCGCGCTGTACTTCAGATTCTCCTGCAGCTGAGGCATGAGCAGGAAGAACAGCCCGCTCAACGCGCCGTACACCAGGAACGTCGTCGCATTCACGCCGCTGAACTGGCGCGAGCGAAAGATCGAGAGGGGAAGGATCGGTGTGACGGCGTGTCGCTCGACGACGATGAACGCTCCCATGAAGACGACGCCGCCGATTCCCGCCGCGAGCACGCGCCAATCGGTGAATCCGATAGCGGGCCCGGACATCAGCGCGCCGACGATTCCCGCGAGTGATAGCGTTCCGAGCGCCGCGCCGAGATAGTCGATGCTGCGCGCGCCAGCGCTCTCCTTGCTCGAATCCGGAATCCTGTCAGCGGCTATGTGCCGCGTCACGATCACCGCGGCGACGAGCGCGAACAGAATCACTGCCGAGAATACCCATCGCCACGAGAGCGCGTCGACGAGCCATCCACCGGCGAACGGTCCCGCCGCCGTCGATACCGCGGACCACGCCGCCCACTGTCCAATCGCCGCGCCGCGCTCCCCGCCCGCGAACGCCATGTCGAGCATTGCGAGGCTGTTCGGTACCAGCAGTGCGCCGGCCGCTCCCTGCACCACTCGCAGCGCCACGAGCGGGATCAGTCCGGGCGCCAGCGCGCATCCCGCGGAGGCGATCGCGAAGGCGACACACCCGATCGCGAACACGCGTGCGCGCCCGAAGCGATCGCCGAGCGCGCCGCCCAGCAACATCAGTGCGCTGAGGGTGAGCAGATACCCGTTGATGACCCACTGCAGTCCGATGACGCCGACGTGAAAGTCGCGCGCTATCGCGGGCAGCGCGACGTTGACCACGCTGCTCTCGAGGAACGCCGCGCCCGAGCCGAGCACGGACCCGGCTACGACCCAGCGGCCCGCGGCGGAGTGGAGTTTGAGTGTCATTCCGGACATGCCGGCCAGATTGGCCGCGACTACGATTGGGGGAGCGCTACGCCTCGGCGCGCCTGGCTTCCGTCGCTCATCACCAGCCGCTCTTCCGTGACATGATCGGCGCTGGATAACTCGCGACGCGCAGCATCTCTCGGCACGCGCACCTCGAATGTGCTGCCAGCGGCATCGCGCGCCTGGAGCGCAACGTCTCCACCGAGGAGCCGCGCCAGGTGTCGCGTGACGCTCAGCCCGAGCCCGGTGCCGGCCACGCGGCGCGCCTTGCTCATCTCCACCTGGAAGAACGGCTCGAAAATGCGCGCACGATCACCGGGCGCGATGCCGATGCCAGTGTCGCTCACGGCGTACAGCACATCCTCGCCGACCAGGCTCACGCCGAGCGTCACCACACCCTGGTTCGTGAACTTGATGGCGTTCGAGAGGAGGTTGAGCAGAATCTGGCGCAGCTTCGTGAGATCCGTGTGGCATTCGCACGTTCCCGACGGAATGTTCGTCACCAGCGCGAGCCCTTTCAGCGCCGCCATCGACTCGGCGAGCGCGGCCATCTCGCGCGCAACGAGATACGCATCGCCGGTCTCCAGGTGAACGCCTTCGCGTCCCGCCTCCAGTCGCGACAGTGAAAGAATCTCATCGATAAGCGAAAGCAGGTGCTGCCCGCCGCTCCGGATTCGCGTGAGTTGGGTGTGCTGTCGCTCCGTGATCGGTCCCGTGATCTCGTCGATGAGCAGGCTCGAGAAGCCGAGAATGGCGTTGAGGGGCGTGCGCAGCTCGTGCGACATCACCGCGAGGAAGTCGCTCTTCGCCTGGCTCGCGGCCACCGCCTCTCTCCGCGCGGACTCCGCTTCGACGCGCTGCTGCTCGATCGCCGCGCGCGACTCGGATACGCGCGCAGCCATCAGATTGAATGCATCGCCGAGCTGTCCCATCTCGTCGCCGCGCTCGATGTGAACGCGACGCTCGTAGTCGCCCGCAGACAGGTCGTGCGTCGCCGCAGTCAGCTCGGCCAGCGGCCGCGTGACCTGGCGACTGAGCGCCAGTGCCAGGAGGATACCAAGTCCGAGCGTGACGAGAGCGATGATGCTCATTCGCCGGAGGAAGGCGAGCGGTCGGGCGTACACGGCCGCGCGCGGCATGGCAATCTGGACCAGCCATGGCGTCATGGGAATCGCTTCCTTGGCTCCCAGCATCTCACCCGTAACCGAATCGCGATATTCGATTGGCCCTCGAGCCGACTTCAGGGCGGGCGGCTGCAGGGACAGCCGTCCAGTGGTCGTCGTTCGCAGGTCGTTGCTGGCGTTGGCGAGATAGAGATCGACGCCTGGTCCCATGATCTCTCGCAGCCCGCGCTCGGAGGCGGCAGATGTGGCGTTCGTGGCCAGGCGCGCGCGCTGCGCCACGAAACCGGTTGGCAGTCCGCCATATACCACTGGTTGGACGTACCACACGTAAACGGAGTCCCGGCGCGCATAGAAGGGGCTCGTCCGCACCGACTCGGACGCGCCGGGCTGGGACTCGCGAGAAACGAGCATCGCACGCTGCGAATCGTCAGCGTGATCCTCCGTGCTCATCATGCTACCGGCGAGCCGGGCACGCGGATGACCAGCCTGATCCCAAATCTCGACCAAACCATTGGAGTCGCTCGCGTCGACGAGTCGCTCGAGCGCGGAATTGACGCCAGGCGTCAGGTCAAGCCTGCCAGTGCCCGTCGATCGTAAGAGGCGCCTGACGGCGGAATCGCCGGCGACGCGCCGCATCGACACGCCGCTCGACACGACACTCACGCGCAGCATCTCGGCCAGCTGCTGCGCGAGGCTCGTCACGCGAGCGTTCGCGGTCGTCGTCGAGGAGCGCTCGACCTCGAGGTACGCGGCGCTCGAGGAGGCGAGGAGGACGAGCAGGATCAGACCGGAGATCAGTAGCGGCAGCTTGCGTCCGAGGGGTAGTGCCACGGCAGTCTCCACGCGCGAGGATGGAAAGCCGACTCCACCACGCGGCTTTGCAGGTGATTGTTGCCGTCAAGTAGCTCCGGGAACCATGAAACGCGCGCTCACGCGCTGCAAGGTCTGGTCCGGGGGCCGCGTTAATCGGCGCGCAGCGCGTCGGTTGGATCCACCGCCGCCGCACGCCGCGCCGGCGCATGGCTCGCAACGAATGCCACGAAGAGTAGTGAGGCGACCGATCCGAGAGGCACAATTGGATCGCACCGTACCCCTTGCTACCAGCCTGGAG
>DATHJR010000366.1:0-2711 GCA_035286525.1 Gemmatimonadaceae bacterium
CCACGCCACCCAAGACGGTGAGCCCGCCGGCTGGCGGCGGACCGAAAGGCGATCGCGGGACTGATGTCGCCACCGTTCGCACCGAGGGCGTCGATTTTCCGTTCCCTGGCTACCTCGAGAACATCGTGCGGCAGGTCGCGAAGAACTTCGGCGAGCACCGGAACTCGAATGTGCGGGCGGAAGTACAGTTTCTCATCAAACGCGACGGTTCTGTGAGCGCGATCTCATTCGTGACGCGCTCCGGCGACTATTCTTTCGATCTGGACGCACAAGGCGCAGTGGAAGCCGCGGCAAAGAACAACGGCTTTGGCCCGCTCCCGAACGGTTTTTCCGACGACGTCCTTCCCGTCATCTTCAGCTTCGACCCCACGGTGGTTCATTGATGATTGCTCCGGTCCGTTCCGATCGCGCGCGCGCTCACGCCGCGCGACTGCTCGTCTCGCTTGCGATGGCGCTGCTGCTCGCACCGATCGCCGCCCATGCGCAGGACACGACCCACGCCGTGCGCATCGGCCTGACGTATCAACCCGGAACGAAGCCAGGCGTGATCGTGCTCGCGGTGCGCGGCGCGTGGGGAGACAGCATCCAGGGACTCATCGCGCGCGACCTCGACTACGGAGACCGCGTCGATGTGATCGGACTTCCGGGGTCGCCCGCTGCCAGCTCGATACAAAACATGGCGCCTGGCGTGAGCTACCCGCTCTGGAAATCGCTCGGCGCCGCGGCGGTCGTGCAGGCGACGGTGACGTCCGCCGGCGTACATGTCGCAGTACATGATGTGACTGGCAGTAAGATGTTGCAGGTAGCCGACTTCCCACTTCCGCCAGCGGGCGGTTCGGGGGACTGGCGGCTCGCCGTCCACGGGATCTCGGACCAGGTGGAGCAGTGGATCACCGGCACCCTGGGTGTCGCGGCGACGCGGATTCTGTTCGTGCGCGCGGGTCGCGTGTACGTCGTCGACAGCGATGGGTGGGGGGAGCGACAGGTGACCGACGCGGGGCTTTCGCTGTCGCCCGCGTGGGCGCCAGATGGGCACACCATTTCGTACAGCGTGCTCGGAAGTCGCGGCTGGAGCATCGTGACGAAGGACGTTGCGGGCGGGGCTGCACGGACGCTTCCGTCCACCACTACCGGATTGAATACGACGCCCGCGTTCGCGCCGACCGGCGGCACGATCGCGTACTCGCACGGCGATGAGGCGGGCACGGATCTGATGCTCGTCGACCTGGCCGGCGGCGCGCCCAGGCGGATCACGGTCGGCCACGGCTCCGACAACACGACTCCGGAATTCAGCCCCGACGGACGCCGCATCGCATTCACATCGGGTCGCGCGGGGCATCCAGAGGTATACATTATGGATCTCGACGGCTCGAACGTGGAGTTGCTGACACCGTTTAACTTTGGCGATCAGAACTATCGGTCGAATCCGGACTGGGCGCCGGACGCGCAGCACATCGCGTTCGAGTCACAGATCGGTGGGATGTTTCAGATCATGGTGATTTCGCTGCGCGATCGCTCCGTGAAACAGCTGACGAGCGAAGGAGTGAACGAGGACCCCGCGTGGGCGCCCGATGCACGACATCTGGTGTTCACCTCGTCGCGAACGGGAGTCAAGCAGCTCTACATTCTCGATTCCGAATCCGGACGTGCCCGCCAGCTCACGCACGCGGGCGGCTCTCGATTGGCAGCATGGTCGCACACCCTGGTGCGCGGTCGCTGAGCAGCACCCGTGCGCGAGGTCGCGCGCGCTACGAACCTGGCTTCCGTATCGTTGCACAAAGTGCTCTTCATCTGGAGATACCTCATCATGAACGCTCGCCCGCTCTACGCTCTGTCATCGATCGCTGTCGTGTTCGCGTTCGGCGCGTGTCACAAGAAGGTCGCGCCCGCACCGGCTCCGGCCCCAGCGGCCGCGCCGGCGCCGGCCCCCGCGCCCCCGCCGCCTCCGCCTGCGCCATCGGGGCCCAGCGCCGAAGAGCGCGCGCGAGCCGCGGCTGATGCCGCGCGCGCCTCGCTCACGGCGCCGATCTACTTCGACCTCGACAGCGATGCGCTCAGCGACGCCGATCGTGCGTCCCTCGACGCGAAGGTTGCCATCCTGAACGCGAGCGCCGGCCTGAAGATCCGCGTTGCAGGTCACTGCGACGAGCGTGGCTCCGACGAGTACAACCTCGCGCTCGGTCAGCGTCGCGCGGCAGCGGCAAAGCGGTATCTCACGCAGCACGGCATTCCCGACGCCTCCATCGACATCATCAGCTATGGCGAAGAGCATCCCGCCGTCGACGGTCACGACGAGGCCGCGTGGTCGAAGAACCGCCGCGACGAGTTCGAGATCACCGCGGGCGCCGAAGCCCTCAAGCCCGCGGCCCAGTGATGCGCGGCGTGCGGTGCCTGATGCCGCTCGCGCTGCTGGCGACCGGCGCGTGCTTCGCCACTCGGGAAGATGTGCAGGCATTACACACGGATGTGCAGACGCTGCGCGCGGACAACGCGCGCAGTGACTCCGCGCGTCGCGCGGCACTCGATCGTGTCGTCGCCTCGATGGACGTCGTGCGCGACTCACTCGGTCTGTTGAGCACGCGCGTGGTGAAGATGCAGGGTGATGTGCGCGGCGACTTGTATAACGTCGGGCAGCAGCTGCTCCAGCTTCAGGAGCTCACCGGACAGAGCCAGCAGCGCGTGCAGGAGCTTCGTGCCACGCTCGAGAGGCA
>DATHJR010000367.1:0-2495 GCA_035286525.1 Gemmatimonadaceae bacterium
CCGGCTGCCGAAAGCGAGTCGAGCGCCCTCTGCACGGTGCGCTGACTTGCGCCAAGCGCAAGCGCCAGGGCCGAGCTCGACCACGATTCACTGTCGGCAAGGAAGGCGAGCACCTCCGCATGCTGCTCTTCGACGGGCCGCGCCAGCACCACCACCTCGCGCGCGCCGCGCGGCGCGAGCACAAATCCTCGCCTCGTTGCGCTCACGCCCGCCACCGTCCGAAGCATCGCGCGAAGCCGTCCGATCTCGACCCGCAAGCGTGCACGATGTGATTCATCGACGTGCTTCGCTCCGAACGCCCGCACGAGCAGCACGTCCCTCGATACGTCTCCGGGCCATGCCTCGCCCAGCGCGCGCGCGAGCGCGAACAAGACCGGACGCGTTGCGAGCGAGATCACCGTGCGAGGGTCACGCACCACATTACGACACGAGTCCACGATGAGCGCTTTCGATGCCTGCAACGCCTCGACCTCCTCGAGAAGGAGGACGCGCTCATCACCACTCGCAATCAGGCGCGCCGCGGGCGTCTTCAGCAGGAGAGATGCGCTATCGACCTCCGCGCTCAGCGCAGGGATACCTGCGTGGCGCGCGGCACGTCCGGCTCGGGCGAGCGCCGCACGCGCCGCCTTCGTGCGAAGGCGGCGGATCGCGATCCCCGCAACCATCAGCTCGTGGGCGGCCCTCAGCGCTGACGGGAACGGCGCGGGGTCGAGCTCGGCGAGCACGCGCTCGGCCTCGTCGAGGCGCCCGATCAGTAGGAGGCGCCGAACCTCGAGATACCGAGCATACGCGGCGTTCACGCGGTCGCCGTGCTCCTCGAGCGTCGCCCGCGCCGCGTCGAGCGCCTTGGCGGGCCAGCCCAGGTCGCGCGAGGCGAGCGCGATCTCCGCCTCGGCGACGACACACCTCGCGCGAGCCACGGCCTCTCTCGGTCCGAAGGCGCGCGCTGCGCGTCGCACGAGAGCCTTCGCTCGAACGAGATCGCCGAGCTGCGCCATCGCGATGCCTCGAAGCGCGAGAGCGGGCGCGTCGTCGCGCAAAGCGACACGGTTCAGTGCGCCGAGGGGATCTCCCGCCGCGAGCGCACGCGCCGCGGCCGTGATTATCGAGTCCAACTAATTCGCGCCACGATTGTCACTCACACCCGTTCGATGGTCGGTCCTAATCTATCTCACGACCAACACGCAGCACGTCGTATCGAGAACCGTACGAACGGCAAATGACAATCAACGGAGAGAAGAACGATGACGACGCACAAGACTGGTACACGTGAGGAGTGGCTGACGGCGCGGCTCGAGCTCCTCGAAGAGGAGAAGCAGCTGACGCGGCGCGGCGACGATGTTGCACGGCGACGGCAGGAGCTGCCGTGGGTCCGTGTGAACGAGGAGTACCGATTCGAGACCGATGCAGGAAGCGCCTCACTCGCAGATCTCTTCGGAGGGCGTTCGCAGCTCCTCGTCTACCATTTCATGTTCGGGCCCGACTACAAGGCGGGGTGCCCGTCCTGCTCATCGATCGCGGATGGGTTCAACGGCATCGTCGTCCACCTGCAGAATCACGACGTCGCCTTCTCGGCGGTGTCGCTGGCGCCGCTCGCGAAGCTGCGCGCGTTCAAGGAGCGGATGGGGTGGACGTTTCCGTGGGCGTCCTCGACCAACAGCGACTTCAACTTCGACTACAACGTGTCTGTCACTGAGGCGCAGCAGCGCAAAGGAGGGACCGAATACAACTATGAGCGCGGCCGACACCCGATTGACACGTTTCCACTCCCGGCGATCGTCGGCGAGTTCGCGACCATGTCCGGAACGGACGCACCGTCCTACGCGAGAGAGAGACCGGGCGTTAGCGCGTTCGTGCTCGAGGACGGCGTCGTCTACCACACCTATTCCTCCTATGCACGCGGAGTCGACGGCATCTGGGGCATGTATCAGTGGCTCGACCGCGCTCCCAAGGGTCGCAATGAGCAGGGCATCTGGTGGCGCCGCCACGACGAGTACGACAAGCGCTGAGCGACGTCGTGCTTGTCCTGGCGCAACCGCGGATGCGGCAGATCTCACCACGCATGGCGTTCGAGCGGGCGTCCGAGCGCGCCTTCATAGGCGTCTCGGCGCTGCTCTTCGCCGCGAGCGCGGCTGTGACGATCACCTGGTGCGCGTCCATGTCGGCGATGGGCGAGATGTCGATGCCCGGCAGCCGGACGTTGTCGATGACGTGGATGCGAACGTCCGGACAGACGTGGCCCGGCGCCGCAGCATCGTTCGTCGGCATGTGGGTCGTGATGATGGTAGCGATGATGCTGCCATCATTGCTGCCAACGCTGTGGCGGTATCGCCGGGCGGTCGAGAGCGCGGGCGAGGAACGGCTCGGTGGACTCACCGTGCTGGTGGGCACGGGATATTTCTTCGTGTGGATGCTGTTCGGAGTTGTTGTCTTTTCGATTGGCGTCGCGTTGGCGGCGGTCGAGATGCAGTTGCCGGCGCTGGCGCGCGCCGTTC
>DATHJR010000368.1:0-8750 GCA_035286525.1 Gemmatimonadaceae bacterium
GAGCGTCAGCCGCGTCTTGAGCCTCGCGCCGCGAACGACCTTCGAGTAGAGCGCTCCTGGCCCGAGATGGATCTGCGTGGTGCCGCCGGCGATCGCGGCGCGGACGGGGTCGTAACACAGGCAGTGCTGATGGAGCAGGCCGTTGCCCGTGTCGTCCGCGTACGCACGCAAGCCCAGGTCGAGCACACCTCCGCCGTCGAGCGCGATCGCCATTTCGAGAAGCGTCGAGCCGTGCCACGCGCACTGCACGCGCACACCGGACGATCGCTGTGCCGCGAGCTCGACGAAGAATCGCGGATCGAGGCTCGCGACTCCTTCGTGGCGCCCAGCGTACGAGGCGCGGTAGAGGGCGTCGATGATGGCCGCGTGCGGCCTGAGGTCGGACTCCCACGTCACGCGAATGCCCTGGTCGTGCACCCAGGCGAGCTCGTTGTGAAGCGTGCGCCGCACATTTTTCGAGCGCGACCCGAGGTATTCCTCCGGCGCGCTCCACGTCACATCGATTACCGCCTCGGGGCTCGTGAAGCTCTCGTGATATCCACGCCGCCGCGCGGCCCCGCGAATCGCGCTCATGTCCTCGCCCACGAAGGGCCACACGACTGCCTTCACGTGTTCGGCCCGCGCTTCATCCTCGAGCAGCTGCATCGCGTCGTCGATCACGTCTTCCGTGAGCACCGAATCGGCGCCGAGCGGCTCGGAGCCGGTGCTCATCGGCGCACCGATGGTGAGTGAGGGGCGAAGGCCGGCCCCGACTGCCGACGCGAAGCGACTTGCCGGCCCGTACGAGCGCGCGTGCAGATCGTCATCGAGGGTGTCGCGCCCGATGTAGGCCGGGATGATCGCGATGAGCTCCGCGCCGTCGTAAACGCCGACATGTCGCGGGACGGCGCCGCACGCTTCGGCGGCGACGAACCACGCGTGCCGATGAAAGCCGCGCCGCGCGAGCGCATCCCAATCGGCGCGGGCGGTGTAATGCGCGCCACCGATCATGCGGAGCGTGAATGTGCGCGGGCGAGAGGCGACGGTCATCATCGTGCGGGTGAGAGGGCGATGCGACTACGCGCAAAATTGGAGCTCAGCGACACTGGCGAGGCCCGGAGAGTGAAAGAGAGGGTGATGGCTGCCAGCGGAAATGCAAAATCCGCGCGCAGAGAGTGCCCGCTCGCGCCGCGGCGGAAGCGCGTGTGAGGGGGATATCGCAGCGCGATCGGCCGAGCGTCGCGCGGCTGCTACGCAGTCGTGGCCACATCTCCGCAGCGCTTGACAGGGCAGCGACCGTGGTAGAACGTTGCTCGATGCCCCCGGGTTGACACCCCGGCCGGTTGCGTGCGTCGATCGCCCTCCCCACCCAGATTTGCCTGGAGACAATTGCATGGGCTTGTTAGCCAGAAAAAGCATCGCGGTGCTTCAGAACGAGGCGGGTGAGACGGGCGCGGATACACTCAAGCGCGTGCTCTCGGCGAGCAATCTGACACTGCTGGGAATCGGCGCGATCATCGGCGCAGGAATCTTCGTTCTCACGGGAACGGCGGCTGCACTGTACGCTGGCAACGCTGTCGTCTACTCGTTCATTCTTGCCGGCGCTGGCTGCCTCTTCGCCGGCCTGTGCTACGCGGAATTCGCCTCGATGATTCCGATCGCCGGCAGCGCGTACACGTACGGCTACGCGACGCTCGGCGAATTCGTCGCCTGGATCATCGGTTGGGATCTCGTGCTCGAATACCTCTTCGGCGCGGCGACGGTGGCTGTCGGTTGGTCGGGGTACTTCGGCGCGTTCCTGCATCGCCTCGGCATCGATCTGCCGGCGGCGTTCATGTCGGCACCGCTGGCGGTTCAGGGCTCGCACACACTCACGCGAGTTCCTGGCGGCATCGTCAATCTGCCGGCGGTCGCCCTGATCGTGGCGATGACGATTCTGCTCGTCATCGGCATCAAGGAGTCGGCGCGATTCAACAACGTGATCGTGTACGTGAAGATCGCGATCGTATTACTCGTGATCGGCTTCGGCTTCATGCACGTGAATCCGGCGAACTGGCACCCATTCGTCGCCCCAAACACCACTGGCGAGTTCGGCGCCTATGGTTGGTCCGGCGTGGTTCGAGCCGCGGGAGTCGTGTTCTTCGCCTATATCGGATTCGACGCGGTTTCGACCGCGGCGCAGGAAGCGAAGAATCCGCAAAAGGACATGCCAGTCGGAATCCTGCTGTCGCTGGGAATCTGTACGGTGCTCTACATTCTGATGGCGCTCGTAATCACCGGGCTCGCGCCGTACAAGACGCTCAACGTCCCGCACCCGGTCGCATTCGCGCTCGAGAACATTGCCGGACTGGGCTGGCTCACCTATCTCGTCGAGGTCGGCGCGATCTTCGGGCTTGCCTCGGTCGTGCTGGTGATGCTCATGGGTCAGCCGCGCATTTTCTTCTCGATGGCGCGCGACGGCCTGCTGCCGCCGGTGTTCGGCAAGGTGCACCCAAGGTTCGGGACCCCATACGTTACTACCATTGTCACGGGCACCGTTGCCGCGATCGTCGCAGGAATCTTTCCGGTTGCCTTGCTCGGCGAGCTCGTGTCGATCGGAACGTTACTCGCGTTCGTGATCGTGTGCGGTGGAGTGATCGTGCTGCGGCGCCGCAGCCCGAACATGCCTCGTCCTTTCAAGACGCCACTCGTGCCGCTCGTTCCGATCCTCGGCATTCTGATTTGTGGAGGGCTCATGTACGGCCTTCCCAACGACACCTGGATTCGTCTGATCGTCTGGATGGTAATCGGCATCGTGATCTACTTCACCTACGGCCGCACGCACTCGAAGGTACAGCACGGCATCGGCGCGGCCACCGACTGATCGCTCGCGGGAGTGTCCGAATGGTTAGCTTTGAAGCGGCGTCCGAAACATCGGGCGCCGCTTCTTTTTTTTCTCCACATGCCCACGACTCTCCCCGACCTTCTCGCCGTGCCCGCCCATCGCGCCGCGGCGATCGAGCGCTACGCGTCCGAGTTCACGGCCGGACGCACCGTCGCTCTGCTGACGCACATCAACTCAGACGGCGATGGCTGCGGCTCCGAGGTCGCGCTCGCGTTGCTCCTCGCGCAACGCGGAATGAAGGTGCGCATCGTGAATCCGACCCCGTGGCCGGAGATGTTCAACTTCCTTCTCGATGGTGTTGACCAGCGCAGCGCCGATGGCGCGGCCGCCCTCGCCGGCGTCGAGCTCCTGATGGTGCTCGACATCAGCGATCTCAAACGCCTCGGCTCGCTCGGTGGGGCGGTGCGCAACTCGCCCGCGCGCCGCCTCGTCATCGATCACCACGTACCGCAGGACGAGCCCGCCGGCGAGATCGTCGTTTCCGACGCGACCGCGTGCGCAACCGGTGAGCTCATCTTCGACCTCGCGCGCGTGCTCGGTCTCGAGATCACCGCACCGGTCGCCCGTGCGATCTACGTCGCGATTCTGAGCGACACCGGCGGCTTCCGCTTCAGCAACACGTCGCCGCGCTGTCACGCGATCGCGGGACAGCTGCTCGCGGCCGGCGTCGACCCCGAGGAGATGTACCGGCGCATCTACGCGTCGGTGTCGGTGGGGCGGCTGCACCTGCTGCGCGACGCGCTCGCGACACTCGAGGTTGACGGCGATCATGGCCTTGCCTGGATCGCACTTCCGGCGGGCGCGCTCGAGAAGTATGCCGTGCGTCCCGAGGAGCTCGATGGGCTGGCCGAGCATCCGCGCTCGGTTGCGGGAACGAAGATGGCGGTGTTCTTCCGCGATCTCGGGCACGGAAAGGTGAAGGTGTCCTTCCGGAGCACGGGCGAGGTCGACGTCAACGCATTCGCGCGCCAGTTCGGCGGCGGCGGACACGCGAAGGCATCGGGCGCACTCATCGCCGGCTCGCTCGCCGAGGTGCGCGACAGCGTGATCGCGGCCGCGCGAGCATTCCTGCTCCCACGGTGATCCGCTAACTTTCGGGCATGGCTCTCTTCAAGCAGCGCACGGCAACGGACGTGGACGATCGCACTCGCGCGGCGATCCAGGGGATGCGCACGCTGCTCAGAATCGAGACCATGGACATCGAGCTCGTGGAGTTCGATGCCGAGAACGGCATCGCCGTGATACGCTGCACCGGCGACTGCCCCGATTGCGATCTCTCCGCGGAAATGCTCACGGTTGGAATCGAGGCGCATCTGCGCCAGCAAGTTCCCGAGATTCGCTCCATCCGCTTCGTCGCGCGCTGAGCCGCGCATGACCGAGACAATGCAGACGCGCATTGCCCACGCGCTCCAGGGCGTCGTCAATCCGCGCACGAGCGAAGACGTCATTCGCTCCGGGATGATCCGCGACGTCGCCGTGTCCGTGGAGGGACGCGTACGGTTCACGATCCTCCTCGATGCGCAGGACCCCGCGTCACTCGTGCGCGAGGTGCGGCAGGCGGCGGAGCGCGTGGATGGCGTGCAGGATGTTCGGGTCGATGTGCGCGATCCGTCGCAGTCGTCCGCGAACTCGGCGGTGCCGCCTGTGTCGCGCGCCCCCACCGCGCCGCCACCCGCCTTTTCGCCGCCCAAGGGTCGCTCGCTCCCCGTAATGGGACAGGAGCCAAAGGCGAAGGCGGTCCCGCCGGCGCCCACTCCCGTCGCGTATCCGAATCTCGGACGAATCCTCGCGATCTCGAGCGGCAAGGGCGGCGTCGGCAAGTCGACGGTGTCCGTGAATCTCGCCGTCGCGATGGCACGGCAGGGACTTCGCGTCGGACTCATGGACGCCGACGTCTACGGCCCGAACATCCCGATGATGATGGGTGTCAACTCGCCGCCGCCGGTCATCGGCGATCGCATCCAGCCGCTCTCCGCGCACGGCGTCACGCTGATGAGCCTCGGGTTTCTCATCGAGCGCGACCAGCCCGCGATCTGGCGCGGCCCGATCGTGATGAAGATCGTCACGCAGTTCCTGCGCGACGTGAACTGGGGGACGCTCGACTACCTGCTAGTCGACATGCCGCCGGGCACCGGCGATGCACAGCTCTCGCTCGTGCAAGCCACGCACGTCCACGGCGCAATCATCGTCACGACGCCGCAACCGGTGTCGACCGGCGACGCTCTGCGTGGCGCGAAGATGTTCGAGCGCGTGAACGTCCCCGTGCTCGGCATCGTCGAGAACATGAGCTACCTGCTCTGCGCGCACTGCGGCAAGCCCACGCCGCTGTTCGGCAGCGGCGGCGGACGCGCGCTCGCCGACGAGCTGAACGTGCCGCTGCTCGGCGAGATCCCGCTCGAGACCGGCGTGCGCGAAGGTGGTGACAGCGGCAGTCCGATAATCATCTCGCAGCCCGACTCACCGGCTGCACGAGTACTGAGCTCGATCGCGGAGCGTATCACCGAAAGTGTGGGGGCCGTCAAGACGTGAACGACTCGGCATTCCCACCCTCTCTCGTCGATACGCGGCCGCCGGATACCAACCCGGCGGCCGCGTTGCCGATGGACCCTCGCGACGGCATGGCCACCGCGATCACTGGCCCGTCCCGGTCGGTGACGTCGCTCGTGAGCGGATCGCTCACGCGCACGGTCGCCGCAGTCGCGCTGCCCGCGGTCGCATCGACGCTGCTCATGACGTTGTTCGCGACGGTCGACGCGTTCTGGGTCGGCACGCGCATCGGACCGCAGGGACTCGCCGCCGTTTCCACATCCATCTTTTGGGTGTGGATGCTCATCTCGTGCGCCGAGCTTGTGAGCGTCGGACTCACGGCGGTCGCGGCGCGGCGACACGGCGAGCGGCTGCACGATGCGGCCGCGCGCGCCGTGTCAGACGCGCTCTTTCTCTCCATCGCGATGGCCGTGGTGCTCGGCGCGCTCGGGATCTCGCACCTTGACACGCTCTTCGGGATCATGCACACACCGCCCGAGGTCACCGCGCTCGGTAAGAGCTACCTCGGCACCTACTTGATGGGCGCCCCGCTGATTTTCGGAT
Organism: Gemmatimonadaceae bacterium; assembly: GCA_035286525.1. GTDB lineage: Bacteria > Gemmatimonadota > Gemmatimonadetes > Gemmatimonadales > Gemmatimonadaceae > FEN-1250. Next base: position 5,954 of record DATHJR010000368.1, read on the forward strand.
TTTTCGCGATCGACGCCGCGTTTCGTGCGGCGGGCGACACGCGCACGCCGTTCTTCCTGTTGCTCGGATGCGTGATCGCCGCGCTCGCACTCGACCCGGTGCTCATCCTCGGCCTCGGCCCGGCGCCGCGGCTCGGCATCGCCGGAGCGGCCGTTGCGACCATCTTCACGCGCTCGGTGGCGTTCCTCATCGGCATCGTGATCCTCGTGCGCCGCCGCATGGTCACCTTCGGTGTGCCCGCGCTTGCGACGCTGCGCGCCATCGTGCGCGTAGGGCTGCCAACGGCCGTGACCGGCGTGGTCTTCAGCAACATTTACGTTCTCCTCACTCGTACCACGACCAAGTTCGGCACGCCTGCGCTCGCGGCGCTCGGCGTCGGACATCGCGTGGAGAGCTGGTCGTACATGATCGGCATCGGATTCGGCGCGGCGGCGGCCGCGATCGTTGGGCAGAATCTCGGTGCGAAGCAAGTCGACCGCGCCGAGCGCGCCGCGTGGATCGCCACGGGATTCGCGATGACGCTCGGACTGATAGCGGCGATCGCGGAGTACTCGCTTGCGACGACGTTCGCCTCGGTGTTCACGAACGACCCGGCGGTGATCGTCGAGAGTGCGCGCTATCTTCGCATCGGCGCGCTGTCGACGCTCTTCGCCGGCGCCGAGCTCGTGCTCGAGGGCGCGCTCGGTGGCGCGGGGGATACGCTACCGCCAATGATCACGTCCACCGCGCTCACGGCGCTCCGCATCCCCCTCGCGGCGTGGGCGGCAACGCGATGGGGAACGTCGGGAATCTGGTGGACCATCTCGCTCACGGCGCTCGGTCGCGGGGTGGCGATGATGGGGCTGTGGAAGTGGGGACGATGGAAGCGAGTTGAGTGGGTGACGAGGACAAGTTGAGCGGCGCCTCCATGGAGGAGCGGTCAGGATTCGACGACGTCACCACGCGGCCGGCGTAAACGGCGCCTCGCCGCGGCTCGATTGCTCCGGTGCCATTGTGCAGCTCCGAGTTCAGCTCGCCGCCCGCGAGCAACACGATCATCGTCAGGTACATCCATGTCAACAGCACGATCACGGCGCCGATGGTGCCGTACGTCTTGTTGTACGTAGCGAAGTCGGTGACGTAGAGCCGGAAGAGGAGCGTGACGAGCAGCCAGAGCAACGTCGCGGCGATCGAGCCCACGAGAATCTGCTTCGGATGTTGGTTGAGATTCGGCAGGAAGCGGTAAACGAGAAAGAACGCGAGCACGATCATCGAGGTCGCGATGGGATACTGCAGGATCGTCCATCCGAGCACGAAGTAGTGGTCGAGGCCGACGCGCTGGCCGATGCCGTGCGCGATCTCCGGTCCCGCGAGCATGATGAGGCTCGCGATGCCGGCGAGCAGCCCCATAGCAAAGACGGACGCCAGCTGAATGAGAATGCGCTTCCACCACGGGCGCGTCTCGGTGACATCGTACGCCGCGTTGAGCGTTCCCATGAGCGAGCCGAACACCATCGAGCCGGACCAGAGCGCGAGCAACGCGCCGACGGAGATCAGGCCGGGGGCATTCTTCGAAAAGACGACGTCCTTGACCACGCCGCGCACGAGATCGATCGCCTCGCCCGGAACGACCGTCGCGAGCTGGTTCATCAGCCAGGTGAACGTCGTCTGCCTGTCGCCGGCGAGTGACAGCAGCGGGGCCGCGAAGAGAAAAAAGGGAAAGATCGAGAAGAACGCGTTGTAGGCTGCCTGCGCGGCGAGCCCCAACACGTCGTCATTCAGGATTTCCTTTCCGGTCGTCCTCAGCAGCGGACCAACCCGGAATCCCTTGATAATCATCGGCGCCTCCGACGATCAGGCGGCGTTCGGCGAGAAGGTGTCGCAGGCCTTCGGATCGCCGCTGTCGAAGCCGCGCTTGAACCACGCCTCGCGCTGCGCCGACGTGCCATGCGTGAACGATTCCGGCGAAACGCGGCCCGTGCTCATCTTCTGCAACCGATCATCGCCCACCGACGCGGCGGCCTGGAGGCCGGCCTGCACGTCGCCCGGGTCGAGCAACTGGCGCTGCTGCGTCGAGTGTCCCCACACCCCGGCGTAGCAGTCCGCCTGCAACTCGAGTTTTACGGATAGCTGGTTTGTCTGGTCGGGGTGTTGCCGCTGCAGCCGCTGCATCTGCGTGTCGATTCCCTCCAGATGCTGAACGTGATGGCCGAGCTCGTGCGCCAGCACATAGGCCTGCGCGAACTCACCGGGCGCGCCGAACCTGTCGCGCAGCTCATCGTAGAAACCGAGATCGATGTAGACCTTCTCGTCGAGTGGACAATAGAATGGGCCCATCGCCGTTTCGGCCTGGCCGCATCCGGATTGCACCCCGTCCCGGAAGAGCACGAGCTTGGCGTCGTGATAACTCGCGCCCTCCTGCGGCAGGATCTTCGCCCAGGTCTGCTGTGCGTCGTCGAGCACGAACGAGACGAACTGCACCTCCTTATGCTCCGCCGGGCTCTCGCTGGCGGGCGGCGCCGAGGTGTCGCTGGCGCTCGAGGATGACGCCGCGTCGCCGCTCCCGAGGAGGGTGAAGAGATTGCGATGGAAGATCAGGCTCAGGACGAGCACGATGATCGTGCCGCCGATTCCCAGGTGGATCCCGCCAATACCGCCGCCGCCGCTGTCGCCGCGGCGATCCTCGATGTTCGAGCTCTCGTTACCGGGTGTCCACCGCATCGCAGCCCTCAGGGAGGTCGGGAATCCGAGGGCGAAGCAAGAAGTTGGCCGCTCAGTCCATCCAGACGATGTCGACGTTGGCCAGTGTGGCACTCCT
>DATHJR010000369.1:0-3295 GCA_035286525.1 Gemmatimonadaceae bacterium
CCCACGGCTCGTGCGACAGATCCTCGAGCGCCTCCGCACCCCGACGCGTCGCCTCGCGCCGCGCGAGCCGCTCCTCGGTGTGATGCGTCTGTTCCGGAACGAAGTGCAGGGCGCGCACGATCGGCGAGAGCGTCAGTCCCTGCAGCAGCAACGTGAACACGATGACGCACATCGTGATGAGGATGATCTCCGTTCGGTGCGGAAATGGCTCGCCGCTCCCGATCGTGAGCGGCAGCGCAATCGCCGTGGCCAGGGACACCACGCCGCGCATGCTCGTCCACGCCACGAGCGTAACCGACTTCCAGTTGGGCTTCGGCGTATTGCGTCGCACACTGGCCCTGATACGCGGGACCACCGTGATGAGCGGAACCCAGATCACGCGCACGACGATCGCGACCACGGTGATGATGGCGCCATCGCGTAACGCCGCCCACAATTCGTCGTGCGGAACGAGGCCGAGTAGGGTGCCAAATTGCGCGCCGAGCAGCAGGAAGATGAGCGCGTTCACCAGAAAGACGACGAGCTCCCAGACCGTGCGCGACTGCAGGCGCGATGCCGGCCCGACCGCGGTCGAGAGACTCTGCTGCAGATAGACGCCTCCCGCCACGCACGCGAGCACCGCCGACACGTGCAGTGCCTCCGCCGCCGACCAGGCGACGTACGGGCCGGCGAGCGTGAGCAGGGCCTCCGCGAGCGGATCCCTCGTGAGGCGGAGGGCGCGCACGATCAGCCACGCCACGAGCAGCCCGATCAGACTACCTATGCCCGCGTCGATGAAGAACCGAACGATGGACTCGCCCCAGCTGAACATGCCGGTAACGGCAGCGGCGACGGCGGTGCGATACAGCACCAGTGCCGACGCGTCGTTCACCAGGCTCTCGCCCTCGAGCACCGTGATCACGCGGCGCGGCACCGGAAGTCTCGATACGATCGCGGTGGCGGCGACGGCATCGGGAGGGGACACGATCGCGCCGAGCGCCACGGCCACGGCCCACGGGATATCGGGAAAGAGATGCCGCGCCACCACCGCGACGACCGCCGTGGTCACGATCACCAGTCCCACGGCGAGCGTGCCGATCTTGTCGAGGTTCCGCTTGAAGTCCCGCAGCGACGTGAACATTGCCGCCGACCACAAGATGGGCGGCAGGAACACGAAGAAGACGAGGTTCGGATCCAGCTGAGGAGTCGCCACGCCGGGCATGAGCCCGAAGGCGAAGCCCGCGAGCACCTGCAGGATCGGCGTCGGAATCGGCAGGCGTCGCGCGAGCGCGGTGAGCGAGACGACCAGCACCGCGACCACGACGGCGAACACGACCGGCTGAAAGTGCATTGCGGGCATTGAAAGAGAGTAGCCAGAACGAGCCAGGCTCAATCTCCGAGGTCACGTAGTGGATCGCAACGGTGCACTAGCGGCCACCGTGCAGGCGTGCCCCGCTACACCCCCACTCGCCGGAGCGCCGCTTTCACACGCGCGACGAGCGCTCCGGATTCAGCGGTTTGCGCACGTAGTCATCGGCGCCCGCATTCATGATCTCGGTCTCCATCTGATCGTCGGTCGTCCCCGTCAGCACGATCACCGGCAGTCCGCTCGTCGACACTGCACCGCGCAGCTTGTCGAGCACCTCGCGCCCACTCATTCGCGGCATTCCGAGATCGAGCACGACAAGCGATACGTCGAGTGTGTTCTCGAGCAGCTCGAGGGCGGCCACGCCGTCGACTGCCTCGGAGACGCGATATCCCGCCGCGGTGAGCAGGGAAGATGCGAGGGCTCGAATGACGGGATCATCCTCTGCGATGAGAATGTGCGGCTGAGCCGCGACGACGACCGCCTCCGGGTCCGACTCGCCGAGCTCGCGATCGATCTCCTCGAGCGTCGTCTCGCCGCTCCGCACCCGGTCGACCGCGGACATGCGCAGCGGCTTCATCCCCGACGCCACTGCCATTCGCTGCAGCTGCGAGGAGGTCGCCCCGTCGATGATCCCCGTCTCGAACTGCGGACTGGCGACGAGAATCTCGAGCAGGGGCAGCCGGCCACGGTAGCCGGTTTGTCCGCAGTTGGCGCAGCCGACCGCGCGGACGGCCGGTTGCACCCCGTACCGAGCGGCGAGCCGCGTCTCCATCTCGCTGAGTGCACCGGTGACTTTTTGCGCACACTGCGGGCACACCCGCCGCACCAGCCGCTGCGCCGTGGCTCCGCGAAGCGTGCTCGCGATGTCGCCGCGCTCGACGCCGAGGTCTGCGAATCGGGCCACCGCTCCCACCGCGTCATTGGTGTGCAGCGACGCAAGCACGAGATGCCCCGTCAGGCTTGCCTGCACGGCGATCGCCGCCGTCTCGGCGTCGCGAATCTCGCCGATGAAAATTACGTCCGGATCCTGGCGCAGTATCGATTTGAGCGCCGAGGCGAACGTCACGCCGCGCTTGGGGGCGACCTGAATCTGCGTGAGCCCGGGGAGCGCGTACTCGATCGGATCCTCGACCGTCATCACGTTGATCTCGCCGGCCGGCATTTCACGGAGGGCGGCATACAACAACGTCGTTTTGCCGGAGCCGGTTGGGCCGGTGACGAGAACGATGCCGTCGCGATGCCCGATGAGGGAGCGTATCGGCTCGAGCTGGTCCGCCGCGAGCGCGAGATGCTCGAGCCCCTTCGCATTACGCGGGTCGAGCAGTCGCACCACGGCCTTTTCGGAATCTCGCGTTGGCACTGTCGAGAGACGAAGGTCGATCGATTGATCGTCGATCTGAATCTGTGCGCGCCCGTCCTGTGGACGCATGCGATCGGCGATGTCCATGCCGCCCATGATCTTGAGGCACGACACCACGCGGTTGAGCGCCGGTATCGGCAGCCGCGTGTACGTCTGGAGCACGCCGTCGACGCGAAAGCGAATGCGGCCGACGTCACCGAAGGGCTCGACGTGGATGTCGCTGGCGCGCGCGCGCACGGCATCGGCCAGGACGACGTTGGTGAGCTTGACGATCGGCGCTGATTCCGCCTCGAACGCGACGACGGCTTCCGGCGCCTTGTCGCGGATGATGCGAACTTCGCTCGCCATGTCGGCGCCGACGCGATTCAGTAGCTGCTCCATTGCACGGTCGGGGGCGAAGCGACCATCCAGCGCGTTCTGGATCTCGCTCGGTGGCGCAACCTCGAACACCGCGCTTCGACCCGACGCGAACGTGATCAGCTGCTCGGCCTCGAAATCGCTCGGATCCGCCACGGCGACGACCAACCGGCGATCCGTTTCTCGAAGCGGGAAGATGAGCCGTTCGCGCGCGAATTTCTCGGGGAGGA
>DATHJR010000370.1:0-5685 GCA_035286525.1 Gemmatimonadaceae bacterium
CCATCGTCGTGCGCCCGCCGCCCAGCGCGATGATGCCCCGCCCTACGGCGCGCGGCTCGATCTGCGCGACGAATCCCCTGCGAGCTGCACGAAAGAGCTCGATCGCCTCGGCCTGCGGCAACAGTGCCGGATCATCGACCACTGCGGGATTTCCTCCCTGCGCCTCGATGATCTCCTTGAACTTCTCAGCCGCCGCACCTGACGCGATCGCCTGCTGCAGCAGCGCCAGCGCCGCCGCGCGATCATCCGCCAGACTGCCCAGCATCATCATCTCCGCCGCGAGCGCGTAGGTCACCTCCATCAAGTCCGCCGGTCCCTCCCCCTTCAGCGCGTGGATCGCCTCTTCCGTCTCGAGCGCATTTCCGCACGCGCGTCCGAGCGGCCGGTCCATGGCCGTCAACAGCGCGACCACCGGACATCCGTGCGAGTCGCCAAGCGCGATCATCAGCTCCGCGAGCTCGAGTCCGCGATCGAGCGTCTGCAGAAACGATCCCGAGCCGCGCTTCACATCGAGCACGATGCCGGTGAGTCCCTCCGCAAGCTTCTTGCTCATGATGCTCGCCGCGATCAGCGGAATCGACTCCACGGTCGCCGTCACGTCGCGAAGCGCGTACATCTTTCGATCGACCGGCGCGATCTCTCCCGTCTGGCCCAGGAGAACGCAGCCGATGCGATCCAGCTGTGCGCGCGCCTGCGCGAGGGTGAGATCGCTGCGAAATCCCGGGATCGCATCGAGCTTGTCGAGCGTGCCGCCCGTGTGCCCGAGTCCGCGCCCGGACATCATCGGCACCACGATTCCAACCGACGCCGAAAGGGGCGCGAGCACCAGCGAAACCTTGTCGCCCACGCCGCCAGTCGAATGTTTATCGATGCGCGGAGCAGAAATCGTGTGCAGATCGAGTGCGCCGCCGCTTCGCAGCATCGCGTCGGTGAGCGACGTGGTCTCCTCGCGATCGAGCCCACGCAGATACACGGCCATGAGAAATGCCGCCATCTGATAGTCGGGTACGTGACCTGTTACGTACGCACCCAGCAGCGCACGCCACTCGCCCGGCTCTATTCGCCCGCCATCGCGCTTTCGTTCGATCAGTCGAATGGCGAGCATTTCCATACGTTACTCTCGCCGCCATCGCCGGGCTACCACGGACGCGAACACCGTACGAAAGGAATTCCAGCCATGGCCACAGAAAATCTGTCCTTCACCCCACTACACCCTGCCGGCGCCAAATGGGCGAGCATTGACCGGCATGTGGGGTATCTCTAGCTTCTGCCAGCGAAGATGCATCCGCGCGCGTTGATGGTCCGGAGATGCCACGTTCGCTGAACTCAAGTCTCCGCCATTCCGAGACGACCCCAATGTCGGATCTTCCATGCTCATTCGCTACTTCGCAGTAACCGTCGCCGCTTCCGTCTTCGCAACCGTCGCATCAGCTCAATCGGCGGCGGAGCACATCGCGGCCGGCGACAAGGCCGCCGTCGCGCTCAACGCGACGGGGGCGCTGACCGAGTACAAGGCCGCGATCGCCGCCGACCCGAATTCCGAGGAAGCGCTATGGAAGGCGTCGCGTACCCTCGTTGACCTTGGCGAGTACGAGCCCGACAAAGACAAGCAAAAGGATCTGTACGCGGAGGCGAAGGATGACGCGACGAAGGCCGTCGCCCTGAAGCCGAGCGATCCCGAGGCGCACTTCAGCGTCGCGCGCGCGGTCGGTCGTGTCGCGCTCTCCGTCGGAAAAAAGGAGCGAGTGCGTTTTGCGAAGGATGTTCGCACGGAAGCTATGGAGACGCTGCGCCTCGACTCGGTGCACGCGGGAGCCAACCACGTCATGGGACGGTGGAATGCGGAGATCATGCGCCTCAGCGGCTTCTCTCGCTTCATGGCCAAGAACTTCCTCGGCGGCGATGTGTTCGGAACCGCGAGCTGGGCCGAAGCGGTGCGGTACATGGAGCGCGCGGTGGCGCTCGATCCCAATCGCATCACGCACCATCTCGATCTCGCCGAGGTCTATCGCGATCGCAACAAGCCGGGCGACATCGAAAAGGCGAAGGTGCAATTCCAGGCGGTGATCGATGGACCGATCACCGACTTCAACGACGCGCACTACAAGAAGGAAGCGCAGGACGAGCTAGCGAGGCTCGGGAGCAAGTAGTTCGCGCCGCCTTCGCGGCTTCGAAGTCAGGCCTCGAAGCCGCCCCGCGCACACCAGTTGACTACCAGCCTTTTCTGACTCGGTCGGCCACATCCTCGCCGGCCCATCGCCCGCGCTCGGCTCCCCGCCGCAGCTTCCGGCGCCCACGACGAAGGTACCAGCCGAGGTCGCCTCGTACGTCGTCGATACGATCGCCGATGCGTCCGCCGAAGCGCTGCGCGCGCTCGCTGATCAGCTCGCGAGTTTCCTCGCCGCTCTGCGGCGCGAAGAGGAGCGCGGCCCCCGCTCCGATCAATGCGCCCAGTGCGATGCCGGCGCCGAAGATCGCCGTCTGCTTCCACGGCATCTCGTCGGAATAACTCTTTCCGCGCGCCTTGGAGGAAGCGTTTGAATCGAGCGAATCGCCCGCGTCCGTGTCTGACTTGCGCGGGCGCGGCGTTCCGGCGGAACGCGTGCCCGAGTATTCCGTTGTGCGTGCCATGACAAACTCCTGTTGCGGGGCTCTGCGCCGCGCCCCCGATGGTAAGAATCTTGCTGACCACACCCGTACCTCGTCCTGCCCCGCGCTCCGTGAATGAATTTTACTCAGTGTCCGGGTACGGTCGACGTGTGCACGCTTCGGGCCCCGGCTCCTAGCTCGGCACCAAATCGGCTTTCCCTCGCCCGGCTTCGGCGCGGGACCCCCCGCGGGTTGAGGAGACGCATGAGCATCGGTGGTAAAACGGTCCTTCTTGTCGAAGACAACGAAGATAATCGCATTGTCTACTCGACCATTCTGCAGCACTTCGGGTACGTCGTCATGGAAGCGCTCAATGGCGAGGAAGGGATCGCCAAGGCCCGCGCCGAACGCCCTGACCTGATTCTGATGGACATCTCGATCCCCGTGATCTATGGCTGGGAGGCGACGCAGGTGCTCAAGCGCGACCCTGAGACCCGCGGCATCCCGATCATCGCACTCACGGCGCACGCGCTTGCGTCGGACCGCGAAAAGGCGATGGAGGTCGGCTGCGACAGCTATCTCGCCAAGCCCTGCGAGCCGAAGGCCGTCGTCAGCGAAGTCGAGAAGTTCATCGGTAAAGGCAATGCCCACTGACGAGCCATACGCTCCCCTGATCCTCATCGTCGACGACCACCCGGACAACGTCGAGGTCCTCAAGGTGCGGCTCGACGCACTGGGCTACCGCATCGTAACCGCCCCCGACGGCGAGACCGCGCTGCGCATGGTCGCCGAGACGCCGCCGGATCTCATCCTGCTCGATGTCATGATGCCGCACATGGACGGCAACGAGGTGGCGCGCCGCATCAAGGCCGACACGTCGCTGCCATTCATTCCGATCATCATGCAAACGGCGCTCGACACCACGCAGAGCAAGGTGATCGGGCTCGACTCTGGCGCGGATGACTACATCACGAAGCCGATCAACTACGCCGAGCTTCAGGCGCGCATGTTGGCATCGCTGCGCATCAAGTCGCTGCAGGATGTGGTCGCCGCCAAGAACGTGGAGCTCGAACAGATGGCGATCACGGACGCGCTCACGGGCGTGTTCAACCGTCGCCACCTGGATCAGACGCTCGACGAGATGTTCGACCACTCGATCCGTCTGCACGAGACGCTCACGCTCCTGATGTTCGACCTCGATCACTTCAAGAACGTGAACGATACCCGCGGCCACCAGGCCGGAGACGCCGTGCTCGCTCAGTTCGCCCAGCTCCTCAAGCATGCGGCGCGCGACGTCGATCGCATCGGACGTTACGGCGGAGAGGAATTCATGGTCCTCCTACCGGGCACGGTGCCCGACGCGGGGGTGACCTTCGCCGAGCGCGTGCGTCAGGAGGTAGAGGCGCACCAGTTCGAATACGATGCTGAGCCCCTCAAGTGCACCGTCAGCGTCGGGATAGCTGGTTGGCCGCATCCGCGCGTACACAGCCGGCAAGAGCTCGTGAAATCAGCGGACGATGCGCTTTACGTCGCCAAGTCGATCGGCAGAAACAAGGTTATCAAACATGGCGGCACGGAATTCAACGCGAACGTGAAGGACGTCGATGATCAGCATGCGCACCGAGCAGCCAGTGGAGGAGAAGCGCGAGCAGGCTGACGAGACGAGCGTGCTTCGCGCGCGCGTCGCGGAGCTCGAGCGCGAGCGCGACCATCTGGTCGCCGTGGTGGACATTCTCACCGAGATCTCCGCCTCGCTGCACTTCACCGACATTCTGCGCACGATCGCCCGCAAGCTCGGCGAAACGTTCGGACTCGATCGCTGCTCCATCTACCTCGCCGGCGACGCGCAAAGCGTGCGACTCGTCGCCACCTACGAGGATCCGTCGATCGGCAACCTCATCGTCGATCTCGATCGCTATCCCGAGCTCAAGCGCGCGTTCCAGAGCGGCGAGACGGTCTTCATTCCCGATGCCAGCACGCACCCGATGTACCAGGGCGTCGAGGTGATGGCCGCGCTGCGAAACGTTCGCTCGATCGTGGTCGTGCCCATCCGTTGGCGCGGCACGGTCATCGGCGCGATCTTCCTCCGCACCGAGCGCGAGTCCGCGCCATTCGTCGATCGCGACGTGCGCTTCTGCCAGGTGATCGCCTCGCTCACCGCGAACGCGCTCCGCAACGCCCACCGCTTCGAGACGCTGCTCACGAGCCAGAAGTCGCAGGACCAGGCGCAGCGCCGCAGTGAGTTGCAGCGCATCACGCTGGTCGCCTTCGTCCGCCGCCTCCTCGACCGCTACACGAACGCCGAGGATCACATGTGGGCCGAGACGCTGCTTCCGGCGCACGCGGACGAAGAGCTCGAGCGCCTCGTGTCCGTCGCGATGGAAGTCATGTCGGAGGAAGCGAAGGGATAGACCGGCGCGGCCCTCCCCCCGGCCGCGGTTTCGCCGCAACTTTCCTGCATGTCCGAGAGCCTCGACAAACTCGCCGCGCGCGCCGCGGAGCTTCGTCGCGTGCTCGAGCGTGCGTCGTACGAGTACTACGTGCTCGACCGCCCCGAGATCTCGGATCTCGAGTACGACCGCATGTTCCGCGAGCTCCAGGATCTCGAGGCGAAGTATCCCGAGCTCCGCACGCTCGACTCGCCCACGCAGCGTGTGGGCGCCGCGCCGCAGGGACTGCTCGCCAAGCACGCGCACCTGATTCCCATGATCTCGCTCGGCAACGCCTTCGACGACGCCGAGCTTCGCGAGTGGGAGACGCGCATCACCCGGCAGGTCGGCGAGGACGCCGCGGGCGGCTACAGCGCCGAGCTCAAGATCGACGGCACTGCCGTGAGCCTGACGTACGAGAACGGCGTCTTCGTCACCGGCGCGACGCGTGGCAACGGGACCATCGGCGAGATCGTCACGCCGAACCTGCGCACCATGCGCGACATCCCGCTTCGACTCGACGATCCGAAACCGCCTCGCCTCGTCGAGATCCGCGGCGAGTGCTACCTCCCCTTCGATGCGTTCGAGCGACTGAACGAGGAGCGGGTGAAGGCCGGCGAGGCGATCTTCGCGAACCCGCGCAATTCCGCCGCGGGCTCGCTTCGCC
>DATHJR010000371.1:0-3090 GCA_035286525.1 Gemmatimonadaceae bacterium
CTGGCGGCAAAGGTGATGTGGGCAGGACCCGTCTGGATCTCCCAGCGCTCCCCGTTCACCGTGTACTTGGCGTCCGTGATCTTGGAGTCCGCATGATCGGTGACCCCCCTGTAGCCTGCCGGAACGCCCGTCCCGGCGATCGGCTTGTCGGCGTCCGTCTTCGTGCCACCCATCTGCATCCCGGTATCCGCCCCGACCGCCAACGGCGCGGCGGCCGCCGCCGTAGCGGTGTCGGCGGGTGCGGCATCCGTCTTCCCCTTCGCGCACGCGGCTACGAGGATGAGCGCGCTCGAAAACCAGAATTTGTTCACCGTTTCCTCCCTCGAAGTGTGATGAAAGTCGTTCGGAATATACGCCGCCGCGTCTGGAACGACTCGCCCGACGTCTGGCGTGCCGACCTGCTTCAGCACATACTCACTGTGTAGCTCTGGTCGCGTGCGTCGCTGCGCATGATTCGCGACCGGAAATTGCTGTGAAAGCTGCCCAGTGCAGCGATCAACTATTCATCACGCGGAGCGCAACGTATGGCGACCAAGAAGAAAAAGGCTCGCAAGTCGAGTTCCCGGAAGAAGGGTGCATCGAAAAAGAGGAGCGCAACCAAGAAGCGCAGCGCGAAAAAGGGCAGCGTTCGTCGTCGCGGCGGGCCGCGCACGAAGAGCTCGATCCGGAAGGCATCACGCAAGGTCGCAAGGAAGGCGACGCGCAAGGTGAAGAAGACGGTGAAGCGCGCGAAGAAGGCCGTGGCGCGGAAGCGTCCCGCGAAGCGCAAACAGTCCGCGGTCGCTCGCGTGAAGCGTGTCGCGACCGAAGTCGGCGCGCAGGCGATGGACGCTGGCAAGAGCGTGGTGGAAGAAGCGAAGAGCATGGGCGAGCGCGTCTTCGATTTCACGTCCGAAACCATCGACAAGATCACCTGACCCGCGGCTTCGCACACGGCTCCGCAATCGGGGACAGCGCTATGCTGTCCCCTTTTCGTTGCGGGTGGCGACGACGGATAGCCACTCGATCACCAGCGACGCCACTCGATCCCGGCAGAAGTCCACGGTGAGCACGTGTCCGCATCCGCTCAGCATCTCGAGTCGCTTCGTAGGCGCGCCGATCGACTCGAATGCGCGCGCCGCCACCGCGGGCGTAATCCGGTTGTCCTCGCGCGACTGCACGTACAGCGTCGGCGCGGTCACGCGCGGAAGCGCCGCGCGCGCGGCATCGGCCGCGCGAATCAGCTCGCGCACCAACTGCGGAGTGGTCGCGCCGTACGCGAGCGCCTCTTCTCGCGCCACCGGATCGTGAATCGACTGCGCCCCATCCCCTCCGACGTATGGCACCACGACGCCGATCGCCGGCGCAGCGCGCGTGAGTACGCGCAGCCACGGCGGCGTATCGAGATACGGCGCGAGCAGCACGAGCGCGGTGACCTCGGGATCATCCGCCGCGATCCTGACCGCGAGCGCGCCGCCGAGGGAGAGGCCAACGAGCGCGACGCGCCGATGCCGCGCGCGCATCGACGCGTGCGCGCGGCGCGCCTCCATCAACCATTCGTCAGCGTTCGACTTCGCGAACTCCCGGAGCGTTCGCCCATGCCCGGGAAGGAGCGGCGCGACGACATCGTATCCGCGGTCGCGTAGCGCGCCCGCGAGGGATGCCACCGTCTGCGGCGTGTCGCCGAATCCGTGCAGCAGCACCACGCCGGTCGACGCGCCCGGCGCCGTGAGCGCGAGCGGCTCCGCTCCGCGGATGATGCCCTGCGGGCCCGTCGGGAATCGAGACGCCACGCGCCGCTCGTGGCGCGCGCGGGAATAAATCCCCCAACCCCACATCACGATCACGAGCAGCACCACCGCGGCGAGCGCGGGCAGGGCGAGCGTCATCGTCCGGAGGTACATCAGCGACGAGCTTGCAGGGTAAAAAAAGAAACGGGGGTGGAAGCCGTCAGGCTACCATCCCCCGCTCTCGCATCCCCCCCACGAGGACGCAATGCCCACCACACGAGTCCGATACCGGCTCGCGTCCCCAACGCAGCGCCGGCGCGTTTCATCGCTCGCTGCAATACTTTGCAACTCCCGCGCCGCGGCGCACCGTGCCCGTCATAGAGCTGTCACGTAACGACGTGATAACCCTTCACCCGCTGCGCGCTCGCGAACGCCACCGCCGCGACGCCGGTGAGTTGCCACGCGTGCACCATCGCCGCGCCCACTGCCTCCGCCTTCTCCACCCGCGACATCGCAAGGATTGAAGAGCCCGCACCACTCAGCGTCGCTCCAATCGCTCCTGCCTCGACCGCCGCCGCCGCGACGGCGTCATAGCCGCGCACCAGGCGCCGGCGATGCGGCATGTGCAGCACATCGTCGAGTGCCGCCGCGAGCATCGCCTCGTCCGCAGTCGCGAGCCCGCGCACCAGCGCCGCACCCTTCGCCGCCGCCTGCACTGCCGTCACGTGCGGCACGACGTTCGGCAGTGCCGCGCGCGCGCGCTTCGTCTCGAGCACGAACTCCGGTACTGCGAACACGAACGCCAATGATGGATGCACGTCGAGCGGCGACACGATTACCTGCCCCGCGTGCGTGAGCGCGAGCGTCGCCCCGCCGAACACCGACGGACACACGTTGTCCGGATGCCCTTCGAGCGCCGTTCCCACCTCCGCGATGCCGAACTTGTCCAATCCGAGCTTCAGCATCTCGTTCGCGAGCGCCGCCCCGGCAACGAACGCGGCCGCCGACGATCCCAGCCCGCGCCCCACCGCGATTTCCGACCGCGCGTGGAAGCGCAGCCGCTCCGGCATCGCGACCTTCTTTGCGTTCGCGGCCGCGCGGAAGCCGATGTAGATCGCGTCCTGCGTCTCGCGCGTGTTGAGCGACGCGAGCGTTCCCTCGCGCACGAATTCCGGTTCCGCTGAACCGCCGGCGCCCTGCCGCACCGACACCGTGAGCCAGCGATCCACTGCCACCCCCACGCAATCAAAGCCTCCACCCAGATTTGCGGCGGAGGCGGGAACGCGTACGGTGGCGATGATGTCGGAGTCGGTCTCCCGTGAAGGCTAACGTCGCACCAACGCTCCGTGAAGCGCGCGCCGGACGCCGCTGCCGCGCTCAC
>DATHJR010000372.1:0-2362 GCA_035286525.1 Gemmatimonadaceae bacterium
CGCACGGCGATCTTGCCGCGCTTACCGGGGCGCTGCGGCGCGTCGTGAGCGATCCCGCGCTCGTCGCATCGCTTGGCACCGCGGGACGCCGCTTCGCGTCGCGGTTCACCTGGGCAAAGGCAGCGGAGCAGACGGAGGCGCATCTGGAGAGCGTCGTGGCGGAGCGAGTCGCGTGATGCGGAGCCTGCCGTCATGAGAAAGAAGTTTACCGTCGAGCGCGTCCTTGGACTCATGCGCGAGCCGCTGCAGCTCGAGCTGCTGAGCGACGATGCCGGACTCGCGCGCGAGATCCTGAGCAGCGAGGTGTCGAGCCCGGGACTCGTGCTCGCGGGATTCGTCGATCGCTTCCCCGCGCACCGCGTCCTCGTGTTCGGCGAAACGGAGATGACCTATCTCGCGTCGCTCACGCCCACGCGGCGCCGCAAGGTGATGGAGCTCTTTTTCTCCTTCGAGGTTCCCTGCGTCGTCGTGACGAAGGGGCAGCACGTGCCCGAGGAGATGATGCAGGCGTCGAGGCATCGCGGCGTCCCGATCCTTCGCAGCTCGCTCAAGACGGCGGAATTTTTCGCTCGCCTCAAGCCCGCGATCGCGGAGGAGTTCTCGCCGACCACCACGCTCCATGGCTCACTCGCCGATGTCTACGGCGTCGGGCTGCTGTTCGTGGGGCAGAGCGGCATCGGCAAGTCCGAGTGCGTGCTCGACCTCGTGGAGCGCGGGCACCGCCTCGTCGCCGACGATGTCGTCATCGCGACGCGTCGTGGCCACGACATCATCATCGGTCGCGGGCACGAGCTCCAGCGCCATCACATGGAGATTCGCGGCGTCGGCCTCGTCGATGTGCAGGCGATCTTCGGCATACGCGCCGTTCGGTTGCAGAAGCGCATCGAGGTCATCGTCAAGCTCGAGGCCTGGGACAAGGCGGATGCGCTCGACCGCACGGGGCTCGACGAGACGACGACGAACATTCTCGACGTGCAGATTCCGACGGCGGTCATCCCGCTCAATCCTGGCAAGAACATCACGGTCGTCGCGGAAGTCGTCGCGATGACCCACCTGCTTCGCTTCAGTGGCGTCAACACCGCCGAAGCATTCAACGAGCGGCTGATCGGGCGCATGCGCACGGCCGCGAATGTACGCCAGTATCTGGCGGAAGACGATGAGTGATCCAGTATCGATCGTGCTCGCACACGGAGAGCTCGCAGCGGGGCTCGTGTCCGCAGTCGAGCAAATCACCGGCATGGGCAGCCGCTTCGTGGCCATGTCGAACACCGGTTTGAGTGGCGCCGAGCTCGAGCAGAAGCTGCGCGCGATGGTGGAGGAGTTGGGCGCCAAAGTGGTGTTCACGGATCTTCCTGCGGGCAGCTGCAACATCGCCGCCTTCAGACTGCTCCGCGACCGCGAGGTTATAGTGGTGAGCGGGGTGAATCTGCCGACGCTCCTCCACTTCGTCACGCATCCGCAGCTGTCGCCGGAGGTGGCGGCGACGGAGGCGGTCGAGCGCGGCGCGCCGACGCTCAGAGTGACGCTCGGGACGCCTCGTGGCAATTGAGCTGTACCGCATCGATGACCGGCTGATCCACGGACAGGTGATCGTCGGCTGGGGCCAGCCAATGGGTCTTGGCTTTCTCGTGCTCGTCGACGACGAGGTCGCGCGAAGCGAGTGGGAGCAGGAGCTCTATCGCATGGGCGTGCCGCCGGAGCTCGATGTGTTCTTCGCCTCGGTCGCGGAGGCGACGTCGAGGCTCGATGACTGGAACCATGACAAGCGTCCGGGAATTCTTCTGACGTCGGACATCGACACGATGGCGCGGCTCGTCGCCGCAAAGAAATCCATTCGCGCCGTCAATCTCGGCGGGATTCATCATCGTGCCGGCCGCGTGGAGCGGCTGCGCTACCTGTATCTCACCGGCGACGAGGTGCACGCGCTGCTCGAGCTCGAGCGACGCGGTGTCGAGGTCACGGCGCGCGACGTTCCGGCGTCGAGACCGGTGTCCCTGAGCGCCTTGCTGGAAGGGACGCAAAAGGTGGGCGCACCATGACGATCACAATGATTCTCGCATTCGCGCTGCTCGGCGCCATTCTCGGCCTCGACGTCGTGAGCTTTCCGCAAGTCATGATCTCCCGACCGATAGTGGCGTCGACTGTCGCGGGAGCGCTGGGCGGGAGCGCAAGCGATGGACTGCTCGCGGGCGTATTCCTCGAGATGATGGCGCTCGAGACACTTCCGGTCGGCGCCTCGCGGTATCCCGAATGGGGAACCGCATCGGTGGTGGGAGGAGCGTTGTACGTGTCGAGAAGCGGCGATGCGACGAGCGCGCTGCTGTTCGCGATGCTGGGCGCGATGATCACGGCGTGGGTTGGG
>DATHJR010000373.1:0-3252 GCA_035286525.1 Gemmatimonadaceae bacterium
CTGGTGGGCTCGACGATGCGGACTTCCGCGAGAATGCGCGCGCGTCCTTTCGGTCGCGCAACTGGCTCGCGAGCCCATGGAACATCCTCGCTCTCGATGGCAGCTACGACCTCTCGGCGAATACTCGCCTCATGTCGACGCTGTCGCTGATGAGCAGCCAGCGCTATCTCGTGTGGCGAAACGAGGACGGCGGCCCGGAGGCGAGGGACAACATCGATCCCGAGCCGAACGAGTTCGCTCCGCGCGAGGTCGAGTGGCAGTACTTCACGAACGTCACGAGCGAGACGCGGCTGCTCCACACGTACAGCGCCTTCGGCTGGACGAATTCGATCGCCACCGGCATCCGGCTCTTCGGCGGCGACCTGCATCGGCAGGAGGGAGGACCGGGAAGCACCGGCTCCGACTTCGACATGAAGCTGGTTGGCGGCCCGTACGAGACCGACATGCACTTCGGAAACTTCAACGCGGCAGCGTTCGTGGAGAACGAGTTTCGCCTGTCCCCGCGACTCACCTTCACGCCGGGCGTACGCGTGGAGTATCTGCATTCCACCGCGCGCGGCTACACCGACACGACCGTCTCGCCACGATCGAAGAATCGCTCCTTCGCGCTGTTCGGTGCGGGCGCCGCGTATCGCGCGACCGCCACCACCGACATCTACGCGAACGTGACCCAGGCCTATCGCCCGATCGAGTATTCGTTTCTCACGCCCTTCGCGACGCTCACGCGCATCGATCCGACGCTGAAGGATCCACACGGCTACAATCTCGATGTCGGCTGGCGCGGCTCTCTCGGTGAGGCACTGCGGTTCGACGTCGGCGTGTTCGATCTCGTGTACCACGACCGCATCGGGCTCGTCTCCGGCGTCGACTCCACGGGAACGCCGTTCACCGAGCGCACCAACGTCGCGACGAGCACGCATCGCGGAGTGGAGTCGTATCTGAACCTGTCGCTGTCGACGCTGTTGCACTCGCCGCCTTCGTTCGGCGCACTCGACGTGTGGAACGCGCTCGGCTACACGCACGCGCGCTACACGTCTGGAGAATTTTCGGGGAACGCCGTCGAGTTCGCGCCGTCGGTGGTGAATCGCGCGGGGGTGACGTACGGGCGCGGACGCGGTTCGCTGGGCGTGGAGTGGAGCTACGTCTCGAGGCAGTTCACCGATGCGAACAACACCGTCGCCAGCGCCGACGCGGACGTCGGAATCGTGCCGGCGTACAACGTGTTCGATCTGTCTGCCAGGTGGCAGCTCAGCCAGACGATCGGCCTCGACGCGGGCGTGAACAACCTCGCCGATCGGTACTATTTCACCGTGCGAACCTCCGAATATCCAGGTCCGGGGATCATTCCAGGCCTCGGCCGCAGTATCTACCTTGGCGTGCGAGCGGGGTTCTGATGAGGCGGCTTCCACCGCCAATAGCCCCAGCGGCCTAGCCGCCTAGCAACTACCGGCGGCCTCGCGCGTCTATAGCCTGATGACGCGCCCACGCCCGCGCTGGCTGCCAACCTCCCTCGCGGGGCCCACGCAGGGACTCTGCGCCGCAACACTGCTCCTACTGTTGCTGGCGCACCCGTGGACGGCGCGCGCCGCTCTTATCGCCGACGTTCTGCTGGTCGTGCAAACCGCCGCTGCCGCCGCCGTGGCGGCCCTCGTCGCGCGCACATCCACCGGAACGAGACGCACGATCTGCCTCGCGATCGCCTTCGCCTCCTCGTTCGCGTTCCTTGGCCGCGTCTCCTGGGTCGCCTTCATTCTGCAGTACGGAATCGAGCCCGTTCGCCCGCTGCTCGAGGCGACGACCGGCGTGATCATGCAGCTGGCGCTCGCGATCGGACTCACGTCCGTGCTCGCCCGCCATCGGCACCGCAACTGGATGCGCTTCGAGGCGCTCATCGACGCGCTGCTGCTCAGCGTCGCGGTCTCGATGCCCGTGGTGCAGGCCGGTCTCGCGATGACCCACAACGTGACGGCCTCGCCGCTCCTTCGCTTCCTGGCGATCGCGTGGAACATCTTCGACGCGGCCAACCTGGTGCTGGTGACGCTGCTGCTCATCTGGAAGGGCGAAGCGCTCGGATCACGCCTCGCGTCCGGACTCGCGTTCGGGTTCGTTGCGCTCGCGCTCGCGAACTTTCAGTACAGCCGGGTCGTGCTGGTGGAAGGGTTGCCCATTCCGCGCTCGGTGATCGCTCTGTGGACGCTGACCGTGATGATCCTCGTCCACGCCATCGCCCCGCGTCGGCTTCAACCACTCGGCGAATCGCAGGAGTCGCCGATGTACGCGAGCGAGTCCGCGAAAGTCCGCACCTTTTCGATCGTCACGGCGATCCTCATCGCCTCCTGGAGCGGCGCATCGGTCGCCTTCGGCGCCGCGCCGAGCCGCCTGCTCGGATTCGGGCTGCTCGTATTCGGCGTGCTGCTCGCGGTGCGCGCCGGGCACGCGCTATTCAGGCAGCAGCGCGCCACCGTGGTGCTGGAGCACGTGGCCGTAGCCGAGCGCGAGCTGTCGGGCGTGCTCGAGCAGCGAGTCGTCCTTCGCACGGAGGAGTTGGCGGAAGCGCACCGGGTACTGCAGCGCATGTGGACGCTGGGGCAGCAGATCGCGATCGAGCTCAATCCGACGAAGGTGTTGCAGCGATTCCTCGAGGCGTCGGTGGACGTGATGCGCGCCGATGGCGGCGCCATCGGCCTCGTGAGCGACGAGCGTATCTCGATCCTGACAACCTACGGAGACGGTGAGCCGCTTGCGGGCGGGTCGTTCGCGCTGCAGGAGAGCACGCTCGGGCGCGTGACACGCAGCGGGATTCCGTGGAGCACGAGCGACGTGCGCGCGCATGACGCCACAGACGATGTGGCGCTATGCACACAGGCGCGCGGGCTCGTGGCGATTCCGCTGCACAGGCGGGCCATACGCATCGGGGCGATGATGTTGTTCGTCCGCGAGCCGCGCGCGAGCAGCGATCGCGAGATCGCGCACGTCGAGGCGATGGCGGATCTGCTCTCCGTCGCGCTGGCGAACGCGGACCTGGTCGAAACGCTCCGAAAAGCCGAATGGCGTTTTCGCACGCTGTTCCGGGCGGCACCGGACGCGGTGTTGACCGTGCTCGAGAGCGGACGGATACGAGAGGCGAACGACGCAGTGCAGGATCTCGTCGGCCTGCCGCCCGTGCAGCTGGTGGGCCGGATGCTCGAGGAGCTCGTGCTGCAGGAGGATCGCTCGCATCTCGCCGATCAGGTTGCCCGCGTGATGGCCGGT
>DATHJR010000374.1:0-2377 GCA_035286525.1 Gemmatimonadaceae bacterium
GCGCCCCGCAGTGCCGCCGAGCAGGAAGCCGCGGCAGCGCATGTCGCCCGCCGCCCAAGCGAGATCGCCGACGCGCTGCAGGCCGAACATCGAGTAGTAGATGTAGAACGGAATCATCGGCACGTTGTTGGTGGAATACGACGTCGCCGCCGCGATCCACGAGCTCATCGCGCCCGCTTCGTTGATGCCTTCCTGCAGCACCTGTCCCGCCTTGTCTTCGCGGTAGTACATGAGCTGCTCCGCATCCTGCGGTTTGTAGAGCTGTCCGACCGACGAGTAGATGCCGAGCTGGCGAAACATGCCTTCCATTCCGAACGTGCGCGATTCATCGGGCACGATCGGCACGATGTGCTTGCCGATCGTCTTGTCGCGCACGAGCGTTCCAAGCATCTGGACGAACGCCATCGTCGTCGAGATCTCGCGCTCTCCCGAGCTTTGCAGCAGGCGCTCGAACGTCGACAAAGGCGGCGCGGCGAGAGCCTGGGACTTTTGCCGTCGCACCGGCAGGTAGCCGCCGAGCGCCGCGCGACGCTCCTTCAGGTATTTCATCTCCGCACTGTCGTCGGCGAAGCGCACGAACTCCATCGCCTCAAATTGCTTTGCGGTGATCGGAATCTGGAAGCGCTCGCGGAATTGCTTGAGTGCATCCTGCGTCATCTTCTTCGCCTGATGACTGATCATCTGGCCTTCGCCGGACTCTCCCATGCCGTAGCCCTTCACCGTCTTGGCGAGGATCACCGTCGGCTGATCCTTGTGCTTCACGGCGGCCGCGTACGCGGCGTACACCTTGAACGGATCGTGACCGCCGCGATTGAGCTTCCACACCTCCTCGTCGGAAAGATCGGCGACCAGCGCCTTCAACTCGGGCGTATTGAAGAAATGCTCGCGGACGTACGCGCCGTTCTTGCTCTTGAAATCCTGGTATTGGCCGTCGACGCACTCCTCCATCCGCTTCAGCAGAATGCCGTCCTTGTCCTTCGCGAAGAGCGTGTCCCAGCCCGAGCCCCAGACGACTTTGATCACGTTCCAGCCGGCGCCGCGAAAGATGCCCTCGAGCTCCTGGATAATCTTGCCGTTGCCGCGCACGGGTCCATCGAGCCGCTGCAGATTGCAGTTGATGACGAAGATCAGGTTGTCGAGGCGCTCGCGGCCGGCGAGCGCGATCGCGCCGAGCGACTCCGGCTCGTCGCATTCGCCGTCGCCCAAAAACGCCCACACCTTGCGCCCCTGCGTCTTCGCGAGGCCGCGGCCGTCGAGATACTTGAGGAAGCGTGCCTGGTAGATCGCCATCAATGGGCCGAGACCCATCGACACCGTCGGGAACTGCCAGAAATCCGGCATCAGCCACGGGTGAGGATACGACGGGATCCCGTTGCCTTCGCTTTCCTGCCGATAATGGATGAGCTGCTGCTCGGTAAGCCTTCCTTCGACGAATGCGCGCGCGTAGATGCCCGGCGACACGTGCCCCTGTACGTAGATCAGATCGCCGCCGTGGTCGCCCGATGCCGCGCGCCAGAAATGGCCAAAGCCGATGTCGTAGAGCAGCGCGGACGATTGGAAGCTCGCGATGTGGCCGCCCAATTCCGACGACTCCTTGTTCGCGCGCAGGATGATGGCCACCGCGTTCCAGCGAATCACGGAGCGGATCTTGTGCTCAAGATCGCGGTTGCCCGGCGACTTCTCCTCGCGTTGCGGCGGAATCGTGTTTCGGTACGGCGTCGTCAGCGTCAGCGGCGGCTCCGCGCCGCTTCGTGCCGCCTCTTCGCGCAGCTTCGCCAACAAGAACGTGGCGCGCTCGCCTCCTTGGTGGTGCACGACCGCGCGCAGCGACTCAACCCATTCCTGCGTCTCGACCGGATCGTGATCGCTCAGGATTCCCATGATGTCCTCCGTGCTGACAACGATTGCATGAATCCGAATCCGCCGCGAAGCGCGATCGCGACGCGCTTCAATCCGATGGCAGTCCCTGCACTCGAAAGAGCTCTTCCAGATGCGGGCTCATCGACAAGTTGAGACGCACACCCGACGGCAGCGGCTTCTCGAACCATCGCTCGTAGATCGCAACGATCTCTCGACTTCCAGCAAGCTTGTGAAATGCGCGCTCGACCACTTCGGCGAATTCGGGATCGCCTTTGCGGAACATCAGCGCGTAGTCCGCATAGGTCAAGAAATCGCCGACGAGGCGGAAATCGGCGCCAGATCGCGTTTGCGCCAGGATTCCGTGCAGCTGCACGTCGTCATTCGCGAACGCGTCGGCCTTCCCCGACGCGAGGACCTGAAACGATTCCTGATGATCGCCGCCGAACACGAACTTGATCGCGAGCTTCTGCCGCTCGGCGAGCTTCGGAATTGCCGTTTCGTGTACGGTTCCGCGGGT
>DATHJR010000375.1:0-4658 GCA_035286525.1 Gemmatimonadaceae bacterium
CCGACATGCCGACGCTGTCGGGCGCGCGCGCGGGAAGCGGGCAGGGCGCGCCGATCGTGCAGAGGAGGGCCAGGATGGGGAGCATCATCCTCGGGTGACGAGCGCGCGGCGAAGCGCGCAACGATCGTCACCATTCGTTACGGTCGCTTGTATATCACCCCTCCTTTCATCACCAGAGCCACCTGTCGCACGGCGTGAATGTCCTTCGTCGGATCGCCCGTGACGGCGATGAGATCCGCGAATAGCCCCGGCTTGACCGAACCAATCCGGCGCTCGAGATGCAGTACCTTTGCATCGACGCTCGTGGCGGCGCGCAGGGCCGCCACCGGCGTCATCCCGTAGTCCACGAGAAGCTCGAGCTCGCGCGCGTTGTCGCCGTGCGTGAAGACGCCGACATCGCTGCCGTTGCAGATCGTGACTCCCGAGGCGAGTGCGAGCGCGAACGCCGCGCGACGGTGCTTGATCGTCTCCGGCTCCGGGTCCACGCCTTTCTTCCATCCCCGGTACTGCGCCACCGCATCGCCCGCGGCAAGCGTGGGGCAGAGGGCGACGCCGCGCTCGCGCATGAGCTGCAGCGTGGCGGCCGACGCTTCGTCGGCGTGCTCGACGGTCTCGACGCCGGCGATCACCGCGCGCCGAATGGCCGTGTCGCTGTAGGCGTGCACGGCCACCGGGCGACCGCTCGCACGCGCCGTCTGCACGACGAGGTTGACCTCCTCCTGCGAGAAGGTCGGGCGAGTCTCTCCGTTCGGCCCCCAACGATAGTCGCCATAGATCTTGATCCAGTCCGCGCCTTTCGAGATCTGGCTGCGCACCGCGTGGATGAGCCCATCGACTCCATCCGCCTCTTCCGCTCCCTGCGGCACCGCCCAGCGAGGGTCGAATCCCTTCGGCCCGTACGATCCCGTCGCGACGATGGCGCGCGTGACGACGAGCATGCGCGGCCCGGGAATGATCCCCTGTTCGATGGCCTGCTTGAGGCCGACGTCCGCCTCGCCGGCGCCCTCGGTGCCGAGATCGCGAATGGTCGTGAACCCCGCCATGAGCGTGTTGCGCACGTGATTCGTCGCGCGTGCGACGCGAAGGGCGAGCGGCTCGTGGAGCACCTGGTCGTCCCACGGCGTCTCGTTGTACGGATGCAGAAAGACGTGCGAGTGCGCGTCGATGAGACCGGGGAGGAGCGTCGTGCCCGGAAGATCGATGCGCGACGCGTCGGCGGGCGCGTGCACAGACGCTGCCGGACCGGCGGCGACGATGGTATCGCCCTGCACGAGCACCACCCAGCCTTCCTGCACGACATTGCCGTCGAAGACGCGCGCAGGAGTGATTAGCGTGGTGCGCTGCGCGGCGAGCGCGAGCGGAGCGAGCAGAGGAAGCAGCAGCGAACGCGCGACGCGCATGGCAGGGCGGCGAAAGGGAAGTCCCATGATACCCTCCGCACCGCGCGTGAGCCACCCAACCCGCACGCCGCTGGAGCGCGGCTCTCGCCGCCACTTCGCCATCGACAACGACGACTTACATTTTGTGCGTGCCCGACGCCGCCATTCGCACCGAGCGACTCCGCAAGGTGTACACGACCACGCCACCCAAGACAGGTCGCGGCGCGCCCGGGAGCGCGCCCGACGCGTCGCGCGCCGCCGCCGATCGTCGCATCGGTAGCGAGGTCGTAGCGCTCGAGGCGCTCGACCTCCAGGTCGAATCTGGCGAATTCTTCGGCCTGCTCGGCCCCAACGGCGCGGGGAAGACCACGACGCTCGGCATCTGCACCACGCGCGTGCTGCCGACGTCGGGGACGGCCATCATCGAGGGCGCGGACGTCCGCACGCAGCCGACGCTCGTGCGCCAGCGCATTGGCGTGGTGCCGCAGCGGCCGAATCCCGACAGCAGTCTCAACGTGCGAGAGAATCTCGTCTTTCACGCGGCATATTTCGGAATCGCGCGCTCGGTCGCGAACGCGCGCGCCAGGGTACTGCTCGAGAAGCTGGGCATCGCCGAACGCGCGGAGGCCAAGGTCACGCAGCTTTCGGGCGGACAGCAGCAGCGCCTCATGATCGCGCGTGCGCTGATCCACGAGCCGCGCGTGCTCTTTCTCGACGAGCCGACCGTCGGACTCGATCCTCAGGCACGCCTCGATCTGTGGACGATTCTGCGAGAGCTGCATGCGCAGGGACGCACCATCGTGATGACGACGCACTACATGGAAGAGGCCGACCGGCTGTGCGACCGACTCGCCATCATTGACCAGGGAAAGCTCCTCGCCATCGACACGCCGGAGGCTTTGAAGGCGCGCGCGCCCGGCGGCACGCTGATCGAGCTCGTGCTCGATGGTGGCGGTGAGGCGCTGGTGAGCGACGTGCGCGCCGTGCCGGGCGTCTCGAGCGCCGACCTCAATGGCGACAGCGTGCGCGTCTACAGCGATCGCGGAGGCGAGATCATCGCAGCACTCATCTCGATCGCCAGCGCGCACGGTCGCGCGGTTCGCAATATCCATCTCGCACCGCCGAGCCTCGAAACGCTGTTCATCTCGCTCACTGGGCGACAGCTGACATGACAAGCGCCATCACCGACATGGCCCAGCGCGCCACCGCCGGCCGGATATTTCTCGCGCTGCTGCGCCGCGATATCAACGTGGCGCGGCGCGAGCTGCCCTACTTCCTGCTGCGCACGACGCTGCAGCCGCTCCTCTTCATCGTCGTGTTCGGGCTGCTCCTGCCGCGCATGGGGTACGTCGGGAGCGCATACAAGGCCGCACTCCTGCCAGGCGTGCTCGCGGTCAGCCTCGCGTTCTCCAGCGTTCAGTCCGTTGCCCTCCCGATGGTCGCCGACTTCGGATGGACGCGCGAGATCGAGGACCGCCTCCTCGCGCCGATATCGATCGAGCTGATCGCGCTCGAGAAAATCGTGTCTGGTGTGCTGCAGGGGTTGATCGCCGCGCTGTTCGTGCTTCCAATCGCGCGCTTGATCATGGGGCCGATCGACGGGCTCACCGCAACGCACTTCGCGCTCGTGATCTTCATCGTCCTCCTTGGCGCCACCGCGTTCTCCGTGCTCGGGCTGCTCATGGGATCGCTCGTCAATCCGCAGCAGATCGGGCTGATGTTCAGCGTGATCGTCGCGCCGATGATCTTCTTCGGCTGCGCCTACTATCCGTGGCAGAACCTGTCCGTATTTCCGGTCATGAAATACGCGGTGCTCATCAACCCCCTCGTCTATGTCGCCGAGGGGATGCGCGGAGTGCTCACGCCGGGGATGCCGCACATGGACCTACGCGCGGTGAGCGCGGCGCTCATCGTGATCATCGCGATCTTCTGGACCCTCGGGCTTCGCAGCTTTGTGAAGCGCGCGATGGGCTGAGCTCCGGCGGCTCAGACGACCGGCTGTGCTGCCTCGATGCCGACCCATCCCGCCGGCACATTCACCGCCTCGATCGACGCCGCCGAGAGAAGACTCGACGCCACCGCGGAGCGCGTTCCGCCCTGGCAGTACACCGCGATGGGCCGGTCGCGCGGCAGCGTGGCGAGTGCGCGCGGCAGGTCGCCGAGGGGAATGTGATGGGCCTCGCGATGATGCCCTGAATTCCACTCGCTCTTCGAACGAACGTCGATCAGCATCACTGCGTTCGCTTCCACCTGCTCCTGCAGCACCTCCGGCGTGAATTGCCGGATGCGGCTCAAGGCGTGTCCGCTCTCGACCCACGCAAGACACGCCGTCTCATCGAAGAAGCCGGAGATCTTATCCAGCCCGATCATCGTGAGCGCTCGCGCGGCCGCGAGGGCCGTGGGCCGGTCCTCCGCCAGCAGGTAGATATCGTGGCCGTACGGAAGCAGCGAACCGGCGAGCGTCGTGAACGAGCCGCCCCACGGAATGTTCAGCGTGCCCGGCACGTGCGCGCGGGCGAAACGTTCCGGCGCTCGGACATCGACGACGAGCGCGCCCGCGAGTCCCAACGCAGCGAGCGACTCCGGCGCGGGCGACGGTGGCTCCTCGCGGACGCCGAGTATCGGCGGTCCATCGCGATTGATGCGCTTCATCACGCCGAAATACGCCGGCGGCTCCGGCTGCCCCTCGAGCACCTTATCGATGAACTTGTCGACGTCACGTTCCGAGAATGCCCAGTTCGCGAGTCGTTCGTAGCCCACCGTGGACGAGGGCATGTCGCCGAGCGCCTTGCCGCACGCGCTGCCCGCGCCGTGCGCCGGCCAGATTTGTAGATAGTCTGGGAGCTTCCGGATGCGGCTCAGCGAGAGATAGAGCAGCCGTGCGCTCGCCTCCTTCGTCCCCGCCTCGTCCGCTGCCCGCTCCAACAGGTCCGGCCGTCCAACGTCGCTCACGAAGACGAAGTCGCCTGTGAGAACCCCGACCGGCTCGTCCGCGGTGTCGAGCGCCTTCACGATGAACGACAAATGCTCCGGCGTGTGGCCGGGCGTGTGCTTCACCTTGAAGCGAATCCTCCCGACATCGAACATGTCGCCGTCGCGCAGCAGCGTCGCCGAGGACTCCTCGGCGAAGTCGTAGCGCCAATTCGGCGGACCTTCGTTCGAGAGCAGCATCTGCGCCCCCGTGCGCGCCACCAACTCCCTCGTGCCGGAGATGTAGTCCGCGTGGATGTGCGTCTCGGTCACGTGCGTGATCGTGAGATTCGCCGCGGCCGCCGCCTC
>DATHJR010000376.1:0-2753 GCA_035286525.1 Gemmatimonadaceae bacterium
CGCCGTACACGCTGATCACCCGCAACGCCTCCGCGAATTCGGCGGCGGTGGGGTATCTGTCCACCGGCGTACGCGCGAGCGCACGCGTGACGGCAGTGTCCACTGCCTCGGGCACATCGCGCGTGGTGCGCACCTTCGGAATTGGTGACACGAAGCGCTTGGCGATGATCGCCTGTGCCGACACTCCGGTGAATGGCGGCTCGCCGGTGAGCATCTCGTACAGCACGCAGCCGAGCGAATACAGATCGCTTCGTCCATCCGTGGACAATTCGCCCGCCGACTGTTCGGGACTCATGTACGCCGGCGTCCCGATCGCGAGGCCGGTTTGGGTGATCGAGCGACCGGTCGCCGAGAGCACCTTGCCGATACCGAAGTCGGCGACCATCGCCGAGCCGTCGTGGAGCAGGATGTTCTCCGGTTTGATGTCGCGGTGCACGACATTGTGCCGATGCGCGTAGTCGAGCGCGGATGCGACCTCGCGCGCAATCCGCAGCGCCTCCATGAGTGAGAGCTGTCGCTCCCGGTCGAGCCGTTCGCGAAGCGATCGCCCTTCCATGCTCGGCATGACGTAGAACAGAAGCCCGTCCGCTTCGCCAGAGTCGAACACCGGCAGGATGTGCGGATGCGTGAGACCCGCGGCCAACTTGATCTCGAGAAGAAAGCGCTCGGCGCCGATCTCGGCGGAGACTTCGGGCCGGAGAACCTTGAGCGCCACCTCCCGGTCGTGGCGGAGATCGTGGGCCAGGAACACGATCGCCATTCCGCCTTCCCCGAGCTGGCGACCGATCGAATAGCGGCCGGCGAGCGTCGGTCCGAGACGTGACTGGAGGGATGTCATTGCGCCATAACATGCATCGGACTGCATGCGAGCGGCAGGGTGGATTCTGGCGCTCCTGGCGTGCTCGATGCGAGTTGAACGGCCAATGGCGCACTCGCGATGCGTCGGACACGCAACGGACTGCGGCCACGCCTTCGCCCTCCACGAGACATTACCGCACGCTCGTTGCGCATCGATCTGCCGTCCACTAGGCTCAGTGATGGGCGTACAACCTCAGACATAAGGCGTGCGGATAACCGGCCCGAAGGCGCTGTGCAGTGCGATGTGACGCCCGGGCCTACGCGATACACGATCAACCTCGAATCGCGCTGTGCTCGCTCCGAGCACCACGCGTGGTTGCGTATCGTCGGTGACGCCTGCTCGCGTCGCCTGAGGCAATCGATGCCCTTACGGGAAAGTCAGGGAGCGAACGAATGACCACCAGCGGCGCGTCCGGGAAGGAGGCGACAGGCGCGTCGGATGCGCGGGACTTGGCGCGCCAGTTGGTCTCTCGCGCCGCGAGGCACAGCAAAGACTCGACAGATGCTGCGGGTACGGCCTTCACGGCCTGCCAGGCCGCGTACAGGGCGCTCTCCCGGAGCATTGGCGCCACCGGTGCGCACGCGCTTCTCTCGCGAGCGCTGGCGGAGGCGTCTCGAGCGCATCCGCTCCTTCGGGAAATCCGGATCGACGACAACGGCGGCTCCGGAGCGGACGGAGTCGAGGCCGCCGTGGAAGCGCACGGCTCTCCTGCGTCGGCCGCAGGACTCGAAGCGCTGCTCGAGATACTGCTCTCATTGCTTGGACGATTCGTCGGGTTCGACATGGTGGTGCGACTCGTAGCACAAACCTCGACGATCGGAACGAAAGAAGACGAGGATGTGCAATGACAGCCAGTAAATCTCGAGCCAAGCAGGTCGAACCCGTACAGGACTTCGGGATTCGGAGCATGCCCTCGGGCGTCTCGGGATTCGATGCCGTCTTGGGCGGCGGGCTCCCGGAGTTTTCATTCAATCTGATCGCGGGCAGTCCGGGCTCCGGGAAAACGACCCTGGCGCAGCAGATCATGTTCGCCAACGCCACGGCCGAGCGACCCGCACTCTACTTCACGGTGCTTGGCGAGCCGACGCTCAAAATGTTGCGCTATCAGAAGGAGTTCAGATTCTTCGATCCGAAAATGATTGGTTCGGCCGTCCAGTACGTCAATCTCAGTGCCGAATCCTTCGAGCAGGATCTGAATCTGGTTCTCGATCGGGTGGTGAAGGAGGTCGAGCGCACGAGTCCGGGGATCGTGATCGTTGATTCATTCCGCACAGTGCTTGGGAGGAGCACGGACGTCGCACCGGGCGGACACATGACCATGGACAACTTCATCCAGCGGCTCTCGCTCCTGCTGATCTCGTGGGAGGTCACGTCGTTCATCATCGGTGAGTCCGCGGAGCAGGAACAGCGAAATCCCGTGTTCACGGTAGCCGATGGGGTGTTTTGGCTGTCGCAGGCAGCGGACCGAAATTCGGTCGTGAGAAAGCTGCAGGCGGTGAAGGTTCGCGGCCGCGCCTCAATGCCAGGATTGCATACGTTTCGGATTACCGAAAACGGAATTCAGGTTTTTCCGCGCATTCCGGAGCAGCAGGGCGAACGGCGCCCGGCCTCCGCCGTTCGACTGGCGACAGGGATCCCCGGTCTCGATGAACTGATGGGAGGCGGAATTCCCGCGGGCGATGCGGTGATGCTTCTGGGTCCGGCCGGGAGCGGGAAGACGACCTTCGCGACGCAGTTCGCCGCGGAAGGGCTCCGCCTGGGTGAATCGGTGGTCATCGTGGTCTTCGAGGAGTATCCGGAGGAGTATCTCGCGCGTGCCAAGGCGAGGAATTACGATATCGAGTCGATGACGGATCCGAAGAACTTCAGGCTGATCTACCTGCGTCCGCTCGAT
>DATHJR010000377.1:0-4129 GCA_035286525.1 Gemmatimonadaceae bacterium
CGTAGCGATAGACGCCGCTCGAGAGCGTCACGTGGTCGAAGTGATTGAGCGCGAGGGAGGCGATGGTCGCGACGGCCATGACCAGCGCCGCGCCATACGCAAAGCGCTGCTCGCGTCGCGTGCCGGCTCCCGACACTCGGAGCAGCACGACGCCGAGCGCCATGTCGACGACGGCTCCCTCGACGAGGAGCGCCTTCAACCCGACCAGCGGAAGGAGCACGAGCCCCGCCAGCACGACGCCCACGATCGAGCCGAGCGTGTTCGCCCCGTACACCACGCCTATCGCGCGCTCCCCGTCGCCCCGGCGAAGCAGCATCCTGGTGATGAGGGGGAGCGTCATTCCCGCGCAGAAGGTGGACGGGAGCATCACGGCGAGGCAGACGACGTAGCGCGCGACGGTGAACAAATTGTAGCCGCCATCGGTGAGCTTGAGCGCGCTGATGAACGACGCGGCCCAGCCGAACGAAGCCAGGTACAGTGGAATCGTCGCGAGGGCCGTCAGCCCCATTGCGCACTGCACGATGCCCAGCGCGCGCACCGGATCCGCGAAGTGGTCGGCGCGCGAGCGCACCCATCGCGCACCGAGCGCGAGCCCGAGGATGAACGCCGAGAGCATCAACTCGAATGAATGCGTGGCGCTGCCGAGGAGCAGCGAGAGCATGCGGATCCAGGATATCTCGTAGACGAACGAGGCGACGGCCGTTCCGAATGCGACGATCAGGAGGAGCCTGGCGAGGCGGTCGGATATTCGCTCGGCGTCGGGCGGCGTCTCGTCAGCGGAGTGCGGCTCCGCTCTCGCGGCATCGTTTCGCGCGACCCCGGAGCGCGAGCCGATGCGCGCGACACCGAGTGCTATAGCGAACACGACCACGTTTACCGAGGCAGCGGCGACGAGGGTCAGCGGCAGTCCTCCAACAGCGAGCAACCAGAACCCTGCCAACAGGACTCCGATCGCGCCGCCGAGGCTGTTGGCGAAGTAGAGCTCGGCCAACACCTTCCCGGGGTGGCGCGGCACGATCCGCAGCACGCCCGCGCTCATGAGCGGAAATGTCGCGCCGAGGAGGATCGACTGCGGCAGGATAAGGAGCGCGGCGATGGTCCACTTGACGACGACCACCACGTGAGGAGACCCGGCGAGCGCCGGGAATACGTGGTCGTATGCACCGCTGGTCACCGCGACGAAGATGTCGTGGAACCCGAGGCCGATGACTCCGATCGCGAGCTCGACGTAGGCGTAGCTCGCGAGAGGGTTGCGAAGCCGCTCAGAGAACTTCCCGACCACGAACGCCCCGATCGACATGCCGCCCAGAAAGATCGTGAGCACGATGATCTGGGCGTACGCTCCGTGTCCGACGAACAGTCCCAGATATCTTGTCCAGATCGACTCGTAGATCAGCCCGGCGGCTCCGGAAAGAACAAATACGAGCGAGAGGAGAGTCGGCATCAGGCGGGGGTTGGGGCGGCGAGCAAAGGCAAATGCTCCGTTCGAGCAGCGGGGAGATGTTATAGGTACCGAGTTTGCGAGCGAGCCGCTCGCAAAGCTATCTTGTGAGGAGCGATTGGGCGCCGCGAGGGCGCCCGCCGAAACCGGTCGTGGTCGACGAAGCGGCCGAACGTGAGGAACGAAATGTCGAGGCCGACCCAGACAGTCGTGCTCGTTGGCGGCTGGATATTTTCGATCGCCCTGTTCGCGTTCATGTGGGTGACCTACAACGGCACCAAGCTGTCGTATTCCCAGAAATTTCCGGGAATGCCGCTCTACGGCGCGATGACGTGGTGGTTCTTCTTCACCATTCCCGTGATCGGCTTTACTTGGGGCTACTTCAACGATCTGAAAAACCGCGGCTGAATTCCCCCGCTTCGAATGTTGGATCGAGAGTGGCGCGAAGATGCTTTTCGCGCCCTCGTCGCATTCGAATCCCAAAATACGGAGCAACGCATTCGCTCCATATGTTTTGCCTCGGTACGTGCCTTGCTCTTCACCTCCGCGACAACTCATCGCCGCGCACCCCTTTCGCGCGGCAAGCTGATACGAGACCGGCCGTTCGATGGCCCGCCGAGGAGATGGACAATGGAAATGGAGTCGCTGAGAGAGCTCTACGTCGATGAACTCAAGGATCTCTGGAGCGCCGAGACTCAGATCACGAAGGCCCTCCCGAAGATGATCAAGGCCGCCACGCATCCAAAGCTCAAGAAGGCGTTCAACACCCACCTCAAACAAACCGAGCGCCACATCAAGCGCCTCGAGCGCATCTTCAAGGGGCTCGACGAAAGCCCGCGCGGCAAGAAATGCGTCGGCATGGAAGGGCTCATCAAGGAAGGCGCGGAGCTCATCAAGGAAAAGCCGGAGGCCGATGTGCTCGACGCAGGGCTGATCGCTGCCGCCCAGCACGTCGAGCACTACGAGATCGCGGGTTATGGGTGCGTACGCACGTGGGCGCGCCAGCTCGGCGAAGATCGACACGCGGACCTGCTACAGGAAACGCTCGACGAGGAAGAGGAGACGGACAAGCTGCTCACCGAACTCGCGGAACGCTCGATAAACATCGACGCGGAACGCGGCGCGAACATGTCCGACGAAGAGCCCATCGGCGTGGGTGGCATCGGCGCGGGAAGCTATTAGCACCATTCGACTTGGCGCGATTCGTCGGCAGCACGGCGAAACTCGTTCGGTCCGCGATGCGTACGATGCATCGCGGACCGTCTGCATCACACCACCCTCACCAAACACTTAATTTCCCTCCGTGAGGAAAATCCGGAGTGCTTCTCTTCTGCTCGCAAGTGTCGCTGCCCTCTCGCTGCTCCTCGCGCCTCGCGCGCGGGCGCAGCGCGGCGATTCATCGGCGATCCCGCAAGTGCGCCGACTCTCGCTCGACGATGCGCTCGCGAGCGCCGAGGCAAAAAGTCCGGACTTGGCGATCGCGCGCGCAGGAGTGACGCGCGCAGACGGTCAGCGCAGCAAGGCACGCAGCCAGTTCCTCCCGCAGATTTTCGGGAGCGCAGGCTATACGCGCACGCTCAAGTCGCAGTTCTCGGGACTCAGCTTCGGCAGCGACAGCGGCGGTCCGCCCGCGTGCAACTCCTTCGTCGTCGACCCGTCCGCCTCCGTCGACTCGCGGCTCACGCTGCTCGAGTCCGCCCTGGGCTGCGGCGCCGGCAGCAATCCGTTCGGCTCGCTGCAGAACCTCGGCTTCGGCGCCGCGAACCAGTGGAATCTCGGGCTCTCGCTCCAGCAGAACGTGTATACGGGCGGCAGGGTTACGGCACAGTATCGCGCGGCGAATGCGGGTAAGCGCAGCGCGACGATCGGACTCACCGCTGCGAAGGCGCAGCTCACGCTCGATGTCACGCAGGCCTACTACGACGCGCAGCTCGCCGACCAGCTCGTGCTGATCGCCGCCGCGACGCTCGCGCAGGCCGACACGACGCTTTCGCAGACCAAGCTCGGGCGGCAGGTGGGGAACGCTGCCGAGTTCGACCTGCTGCGCGCGCAGGTGACGCGCGATAATCAGGTGCCCGTGCTGATCCAGCGCCGCTCCGATCGCGACATCGCATACGTGCGCCTCAAACAGTTGCTGCACTTGCCGCTCGCCGACTCGGTCGCGCTCACGACGTCCCTCGACGATTCGACCGTCGCACCGCCGGGCACTGTGGCGACGCTGCTCGCGGAGGCGCCTGATACGGCGGCGGAGAGTCGCGCGCCGGTTCGCCAGGCCTCGGAGAACGTGACCGCGCAAAAGAGCGCCGTGACCGTCGCGCATGCGGAGCGGATTCCGTCGCTCGCGCTCGCGTCCGCGTTCGGGCGCGTCGCCTATCCATCCGGCGTTTTCCCGTCGTGGTCGGACTTCCGGTCGAACTGGACGATTGGCGGCTCGCTCACGCTGCCGATCTTCACCGGAGGCAACATCCACGGCGACGAGCAGGTCGCGACCGCGGGGCTGCAGACGGCGCGCGCGCAACTGCAGCAGACGCGCGAGCTCGCGGAGCTCGACGCATTGAATGCGATGAACAAGCTGCGATCGGCGCAGGCGCAGATGGATGCGAGCCGCGGCACGGCGCAGCAGGCGTCG
Source organism: Gemmatimonadaceae bacterium (assembly GCA_035286525.1). GTDB lineage: Bacteria > Gemmatimonadota > Gemmatimonadetes > Gemmatimonadales > Gemmatimonadaceae > FEN-1250. The sequence continues at coordinate 4,071 of DATHJR010000377.1, forward strand.
CGCGCCTATCAGATCGCGACCGTGCGCTACAAGGAAGGGATCTCGACGCAGACAGAGCT
>DATHJR010000378.1:0-2157 GCA_035286525.1 Gemmatimonadaceae bacterium
GCATTCTCCTGCGACCAAACCCACTGGCGCTGCCGCCCATTGCCTCGAGGACCCTCCAAATGCGCCGTGAGCTTTCTGCGTTTTCCTACGGCGTTCGAGCATGTGCTGCCATCTTCGCCGTTGGCGTAGCAACGGCATGCACACCTCAGGAAAAGCCACGCGCGCTCGCCGGCGACTGGGACGCCTACCTCGCGCGCGGCTCGAGCGCGCTCCCCGGCTTCGAGGGCTGGCGGCGGATGGGTTTCGCGCACTTCGCCCGTTCCGACTCGAGCCTCGCGGGCTCGATCCGGCGCCGAACCGGAGAGCCGATTCTCGTGGTCACACACGTCGCGACACACAGCGATTCCGTGCGGCTTAGCGGCGACGACAATCGAGCGATCGATGCCAGATGGCGCGGTGACACTCTTACGGGAACGATGCTCGCGGACGGCAAGCCGGTTGGCCAGCGGATTCGTCTCGTCCGTCGGTCCACGCCATTCGTCGTCGAGCAGCCGTACTTGCTCTGGCCCGGTGCCGTGTCGGATTCGCAGTACGCCGTCTCCGAAGACACGCTGGTATTCATGCGGACGCGTGACGGCGCGCGCTTGGCGAGCTACATTGCCCGCCCCGTCGGCAACGGACCGTTCGGCGTGGTCCTGCAGCGAACGCCTTATACCCGCATTCTGCATCCGGCCGGACACTACTGGGCATCGCGCGGATACATTTTCGTCGCGCAGCACGTGCGCGGGCGCGATGTGTCGGACGGCACCGTGTTCGGCGACTACGACACGGACGTGCGCGACGGCTACGATGCCGTCGAGTGGGCGGCGCGGTTGCCGGGCGCCAACGGGCGCGTCGGCATGATCGGACACTCCGACGAGGGCCGGCTCGCCTGGTACGCCGCCGTCAGTGCGCCGCCGCATCTCGCTGCCATCGCACCGTCGGCGGCCACCGGCGATCCGTGGCGCATCGTGCCCTACGAGGACATGGTGTTCTCGCCAATCAATGTGGCGTGGGCCTGCCTCATGCGCGCGCGGACTCTGCAGGACATCGGCGAGTTGGACATCGGTGCCGCACTCGTACATCTGCCGCTCACCGACCTGCCTCAACGGCTCGGTTGCGGTGACGTGCCGCTTTGGGATAGGTGGATCGAACATCCCACGCTCGACGCCTACTGGCGCGCTCACGCGGTCACGACGAACATCGCGCGCGTGAAAGCGCCCGTGCTCCAGATCTCCGGGTGGTACGACGATTCGCGCGGGCCGATCGATTACACCAACGCGCTGAGTGCCGTGCCGGGACACCCGTTCATCCGGCTCGTCATGGGTCCCGGAGCCCACAAGGGCGTCGACTACGTCGCCGGGGAATTTGGAAAGCAATCTCGTGTCGAGACGCGCCGGCTACAGCTTCGCTGGTTCGATCACTATCTCACGGGGAAAGACAACGGCGTCGACCACGAACTGCCCGTGGACCTCTTCGTGTTCGGCGACAACGCCTGGCGAAAGGAAGCGGCGTGGCCGCTCGCCCGCGCGACGCCAGTGAAGTGGTACCTCGCCTCGGGCGGCAGGGCCAATACGAGCGAGGGCGATGGCGTGCTCGACACCATAGCGCCGAGCGGGTCGGCCGCGGACACCTTCACCTATGACCCCGCCAATCCGACGCCTTTCCTCATCGACTCGCGCGAGCTCGAGACATCGCTCAACGAGAATTTCACGGCGCTCAACGCGTCGCGCCACGACGCGTTGGTATTCACATCGAAGCCGCTCACGAAACCCATCGAGGTGACCGGTCAGATGTCGGCGGCGCTGTGGGCGTCGTCCGATGCGAAGGATACCGACTGGATAGTGATGCTGCTCGACGTCTTTCCCGATGGCCGCGCCGAGCGCGTACAGGACGGCATTGCACGAGCGAGATTTCGCCACGGATTCGACCGAGAGGCGATGCTCGTCCCCGGGAATGTCGAGCGCTACGACATCGATGTGTGGTTCACTTCGCGCGTGTTCGAACCCGGCCACCGGATTAGAGTGAGCGTGTCATCAGCGCTCTTCCCGAAGTACGATCGCAATCTGAATACGGGCGGCGACAACGAACGCGACAGCACCTTCGTGGTTGCACATCAGCGGGTGTTACACGACGCTGCGCATCCGTCGCAAGTGGTGCTTCCGGTGATACCGCGGT
>DATHJR010000379.1:0-6332 GCA_035286525.1 Gemmatimonadaceae bacterium
CATGTCACGGACGCGAGTCGCCGAATTGCTCGGGCGATTCCGGGCGCGGCTCGAGCCATCGCTAGCGCGCTCCAGTCATCACGAATCCGGCCCAGCGAAGGTGCGCCGAGCGAGAAGGGTCGTGAATGGCGGCGTGCTGAGCCTCTGCAAGTACGTCAGCGGCGTCCGCGCCAAAACGAAAGTTGTCGTAGAACGACGTCATGAGGGTGGCAGCGCGCAGTCTGGCATCGTCCTGACCGTTCGGTCGCGTGGTCTCGGACCAGTCGCCAACTATCATGGTGAGCGCAGCAACGGCCGCCACGTGCGCGAACAACGGCACAGTCTCAGCCGACTCATCCACCCGGTCGAAGAGCGCGTGGAGTTCGTACTGCCGTACTTACGGTGTCAGCGTGAAGGTCCAGACGCGCGAACCGTCATCCTCCTCCCATACTTCGGAGTCGGGGATGGTCAGCCGAACTTGTGCGCCGCTCACCGACCCGACGTACAGCAAGTGCGGCGGTGCGCCGTAATAAAGATTGATCGTACCGCCGCACAGCGCGTAGCCGCCGACGAGAGGATACTCGCCGAAACGATAGCCGCCCCACTCGCCGTGCTCGCGGATGAAGAGCTCGTAGCCCGTCCCGCCGGTGAAACGCAGCGTACCACCATCGATGAATATGCTGTCTTTCATAACCTGCGGCATGAGAAAGGGCGGTACATCGGAGCCCACGCTCGTCAGCACGTACGAGCTCGCCGGCAGCGGTGAACTCTGATCCACATCGCACACCTGCGCATTTGACGTGGTGTCGGTCGCGTTCGTTCCAGTCTCGAAGTCCGAGCTTATCGGTGCCGTGAGCAACGATCCGTTCGTATCCATGATCGTTCCGTCCACCACGACGGTGTAGACGGCGTTGGGCAGCAGCGCTGATGTCGGCACCAACTCGACGATCCAGGGTCGCCCCGCACTCAGTGCGACGGTTGCTGGCACAAGCGTCCCGCTCGAGAGCAGCTCGATCGACCTTGTCGTCACCGTCGATCCATCGATCGGTTGCGAGAACACGATCTCGATTTGCTGGTTGAGTGCGACATCGGTACGGCCACGTGCGGGACTCGTTCGAACCACCGACGGCGCACGATTCGATGGAATTCGCACGCTCACCGGATGCCAAGCGCCACCCGCGAACACCGCGACCGACAGTGAATCCGCGCCCTCGGCGTCGATGCCGACGGGATCGAAGCCTCCGTCGAACATCGATGCGCCAACCGAGACGCCGTCTGTCCCCACGGCCGCGATTTCGACGCTGTCTCCGGCCGTAAGGCTGCCGGGTGACATGGATGCGAAAACGCGCTGGCTCATGGGCGCGGAGCCCGCCACCACAATATCCGATCTCGCGTAGAGGCGCCCGCTCACCATCACCGCGTTCCGCGCGATCTCCGCGACCGCATCCGGGTCGTGCGCCGGCTTCGTCGATTCGGAGCACGCACCGATCGCCGAGAATCCGAAGAGGATCGAGGTAATCGCGGCGATCGCCCGGTATCTCAAGGCGCGATCGCGAATCCGCGTGGACCGGAACTCCCTGCGAACGGGCATGTCAGCTCTCCCGAGCATGAAATACGTGTCAAGGGTACCGCGGCCACGCCGCTCGCCCACGAGTCACGCATCATGTCACGGACAGTACTGGCCGAATTGCTCAGACGATAGAAGCCGGATGGTCAGACGCCTGTCAGAAGCCGCTCGAGCCCCCGGCGGCCCTTCTAACTGCGCCGGCCCACGCTCAATCCGCCATCAACTCCCCTTCTCGAACAACAGCGCGAACGTCGCTCTGTCGGAATCGACGAACCCGCCAGGAAGGGACACCGTGAAGATGCTGTCCGACTTCGCCGTGGCGCTATAGGTTGCGCCGCCGAGCATTGTCGACGTGAAGTTCAGCGTCGATCCGGACTGCGTGTACGTTCCCGCGTCGGTGATGACCGTGCTCGCATTGCCGTCTTCCGTTCCCGTCCCCGCCACCGCGTATGTGTTGTTGCCGTTCAGCGTCGCCGTGACCGAATTGATCACGATGACGTGTTCGCGCTGCTCGGGTACCAGGAACGGAAGGGGCGATTCATCGACCGTGCGCAGGGAATACGTGCCTGGCACGTTCTTCGGGCCCGTCGGACTGTCGCTGCCGCAAGCGGACGCGAACACGACCGACGCAAAAAGCGCCAGCGCGAGCACCATTCGCGCACGGCGGGACCGCGATGAAAGCGGGAAGACCAGCGTCATTGATACCTCTCGAGTCTTGATCAAAGGCTCCACGGGAGAAGGTGCCCCTCACCCTACACGGCCCGTGCCCTCCTCGTTCCCGCACCACGACCGTCGCTACGGCCCTCTCGAAAATACCATATCGAAGAACGGATCCGAGGAGCTGATGATCTCGCCCGGCACGGACCCCCGAAAGGTGTTTCCGACGAGCGCGGCGATGTAGTCCCGGCCGAGTGTCGTGCTGTGAAAGGTGAAAACGGAGCTCGTGATCGACCACTCCCCGACATCCGTTCCGACCGTCCCCGCCGACCCGTCCGACGTGCCGGTGAACTTTGTGGAGTACGTATTGTCGGAGTGGAGACTCGCGACGGCCGAGTTGATGACGATATCGTGCGAGGCGTTCGGAACGGTGTACGGCAGCGTGGTGTCGCGCACGGTCTGCAGCGACCATTGCTGATCGAGATTCAGGAGATCACTTCCGCACGACGCGAGCAGCGCCACAAGAAGCGCTGTCGCGAACATTGACGGGATAAGGCGTGACATCGTACGGGGCATGGCTGTTCCTCCAATGAGGGGGTCACTGTAACATCATCGCTGGCGCGAGGTCGGATGCAATGCCGAAACGGTGTCACTCGTTTCGGGCAAATGCAACTGCACAGCGCCGCGCCAGCCTCGCGAGGCGGGTATGCTCCCCTTCGCCTACCATGCAACGCTCGTTAGCTTCGCACAAGATTCCCTTCGGACACCCACTCGCAAGCGCAATGACCAACGCGACTTCCGGCACCGACGACCTCGTACTTCTCGACGATCTCGCGCGCGCGCACAAACAGCTCATCGCGCAGATCGGGCGACGCATCGTCGGCCAGCACGCCGTGGTGGACAACATCGTCGCGGCATTGTTGAGCGGCGGACACGCGCTCCTCGTGGGCGTGCCGGGGCTCGCTAAGACGCTGCTCGTGCGCACCGTGGCGGAGGCTCTGGACCTCACGTTTTCCCGCGTTCAGTTCACGCCGGATCTGATGCCAAGCGACATTACCGGCACCGAGATGCTCGAAGAGGATCACGCAACCGGAAAGCGCAGCTTCAAGTACGTGCGCGGACCCATTTTCGCGAACGCCGTTCTCGCCGACGAGATCAATCGTGCGCCGCCAAAGACGCAGGCTGCACTGCTGCAGGCGATGCAGGAGCACGCGGTGACGGCGTCCGGGCAGACGCATGCGCTCCCGGAGCCGTTCTTCGTGCTCGCGACGCAGAACCCGATCGAGCAGGAGGGTACGTATCCGCTTCCGGAGGCGCAGCTCGACCGCTTCATGTTCGAGCTCCACGTCGGCTACCCAACGCTCAATGAAGAGGAGCTCATCGTGTCGACCACCACGAGCGACGACACGTTGACGATCACGCCGGTGCTCACCGCGGTACAGCTCGCGAAACTCCAGCATCTCGTGCGGAGGCTTCCCGCGCCACCCACCGTCGTGCGCTACGCCGTGAAGCTCGCGCGCTCCACGCGGCCCGACACGCCCGAGGCAACCGCCGACGTTCGCAAGTACGTGAGCTGGGGCGCCGGCCCTCGCGCGTCCCAATACCTCGTGCTCGGCGCCAAGGCGAAGGCGGCGATGGACGGGCGCTCCGTTCCCGATCTCGACGACGTTCGCTCGATCGCGGACTCCGTACTGAGGCATCGCGTGGTGCTCAACTTCCAGGGCGAGGCCGAGGGATTGAGCGTCAGCAAGTTGATTCGCCTCGAGGAGTAGCTCGCTCCGCCGCGCTCGCTACGAATCCGTGCGCGCATTGCGTACGGTTTCGATGTGCACGAAGCCCCCACGCGCGATCACGATGCCTGAATCAGTCCGATCACGTTGTCGTCGGCATCCTTTACGGTCGCAACGAGTTTGCCGCCGCCGACGTCCTTTGGCTCCTGCACCGCTCGCGCGCCCGCGCTCACGAGCTGCTGCAGGCTGCCCTTGATGTCCGCCACGTTCCAGTAGCAGACCGGGCCCGTCATGCCCAGTGAGTGCCCGTGCGGATGGAGACCGACGTCGAGGCCGCCGACATTGAAATTGACATAGTATGGCTTATCCATGTCGGGCTCCACGCCCAAAAGGCTGCTGAACAGCGTCTTCGCCTTCGCGATGTCCTTGACCGGATAGATGATCGTCTTCATGCCTAGACTCATGGAGATGCTCCCTGGTTGGTGGTGCGCGAATGAGCGCGTCACATCGGCCGAGTGGTGTCCGTCAATGAGATGACGGAACGCAAACAGGGAATGTGACAATGGTTGAAGACGAGTGGCTGGCGAAGCGATTCGAGGAGAGCCGAGGTCATCTGCGGAAGGTGGCGTACCGAATGCTCGGCTCCATGAGCGAGGCGGACGACGCCGTGCAGGAAGGATGGCTGCGACTGAGCCGTGCCGACACGAGCGACGTCTCAAACATGTCGGCCTGGCTCACGACCGTCGTGGCGCGCGTGTGTCTCGATCATCTGCGCTCGCGCGAGTCGCGCCGCGAGGAGCCGCTCGAGGTGCATGGGCCCGAATCGTTCGCGAGGTCCGATGGTGCCAACGACCCGCAGCGCGAGATGGAGCTCGCGGACTCGATGAGCGTCGCACTGCTCATAGTGCTCGAGACGCTGGCGCCGGCGGAACGCGTCGCATTCGTGCTCCACGACATGTTCGATCTTCCGTTCGACGAGATCGCGCCGATCGTGGGGCGCAGCCCGGCGGCGGCGCGACAGCTCGCGAGCCGCGCGCGTCGCCGCGTGCAGGGCGCGGACGCGACTGTATCGACGAGCGGCGACCACCGGGGCCAGCGCGAGATCGTCGATGCGTTTCTCGCCGCGTCGCGCAACGGAGAGTTCGATGCGCTGCTCGCGCTGCTGGATCCGGACGTTGTGCTGCGCGGAGGCGCGACGATCGTCGCAACGGGCGCAGATGCGGTGGCGAAGACGTTTTCGGGACGCGCGAAGGCAGCGCGGCCGGCGCTCATCGATGGCGTGCCGGGCGCCGTATGGGCGCCCGGCGGCGTTCCGCGCGTCGTGTTTGGCTTTACCACGGCGAACGGGCAAATCACCGGCATCGAGATGATCGGCAACGCCGAGCGCCTCGCCGAGCTCGACCTCGAGATTCTTCGAAAGTGACGAAGGCGGCGGAGCCTAGCTCTCGCCCGCCACGAGATGCACTTCCGTCGTCAGCCAGCGCTTCCACCACGGCGCATGCTCCTCGGCCGCCATCGCCTTCCCTGCCGCGATGCGCCACGCGTCGCGCATGGCCGTCGCATCGGCGAATCGATCTTCCGGCGCCGCAGCGAGACCCTGCTTTAGCCACTCCGCCACATCCGGCGCGATCTCAGAGAGGTCCACATCGCCCGAGAGCTCGCGCGCGAGAATCGCGCGCCCATCGCCGGTGCCAAACGGCGGCTTCCCCGCGAGCAGGAAGTACGTGATCGCCGCGATCTCGAAGCAGTCCACCGGCGACCCCTGCGTTTCGCCGAGGAGCTGTTCGGGTGCCGCGAATTCCGGTGTGCCCGTGGTGCCACTCAGCTCCTCGCCCGGAATTTTCGCGACGCCGAAGTCCGCGATGCGCCAGCGGCGGTAGCGGTCGATGAGGATGTTCTCGGGCTTCAGATCGCGATGGATGATTCCGCTCGCGTGCGCCGCGGCGAGACCGTCGAGCACCTGTTCGATCTGCGGCGCGATTTCGGCGATCGAGCGGGGACCGGAGCGCGCGACGAGATCCGCGAGCGACCCACCCTCCGCCAGCTCCATCGTGTACCAGGCGACGCCACCGCTCGAGTCCCAGTCGTAGATCGGGACGATGGACGGATGCGCGAGCTGCGCGGCGAGCTGCGCCTCGCGGCGGAAGCGGTGAACCGCGCTCTCGTCGCTGGCGACTTCGGGATGCAGCATCTTGAGCGCCACCTCGCGCGCGAGCGAGAGGTCGCGCACGCGCCACACCGAGCCGAAGGTTCCGGATCCGAGCCGGCCGATCACCTCGTAGTCCTCGCCCGTGGCCCAGCGCAGCCGCGCCTCTTCGCTCTCGCCGGGCCCGCGCATCGCCTGCATCGCGCCGCTCGTGAACACCGACGTGTGGCTGCCCACCGCGCGATCGAGCTCG
>DATHJR010000380.1:0-6545 GCA_035286525.1 Gemmatimonadaceae bacterium
GTCGCCGTGGGCATCGAACCAGAACGTCGCGCGGCGACTCGGTGTGAGGCCGCTCAGCGTGCCCACTGCCGTGTTGCAATTACCGCTGAGCACGAGCGGAAAGTGACCGGCAGCGCGAGCGGATCGAACGGCGTTTGCTACGCGCCGCGCGAGCTCGAACGCGGTCCGGATTTCGGCGGGTGGAGATGCCGGGTCATCCTCGATGATGTGGACGGCGGTAACGACGTGCCCCTGACCGTGGAGATGCGCAGCGAGGCCGGCACGGACCAGGTGCTCGGGGCCGGCCCCGCAGCGCGAACCGCGCTGGGCGGAATCGTAGGGGACGAGCAGGAGTTGGATGTCCATAAGCTACTTCGAGGATCCCGGATTTCTCGTGCGCCGTACGACAGCGCGCCCCGTCACCGCCGCCCGTACCAACACCGCTCCACCAAGGAGCACGACGATGCAGAACGTCGCGATCACGATCGACGACCAGTCTGGCCAATCTCGAGTCGCAGTGCGAAGCTGAGTCGCGCCGACCGAACCGCCTGCCACAACCGCGACGACGCCGATCAGGCCGAGGAGAACGCGCATCCCGGTGCCGAGATTTCGCTCGGGCATTCTAGTCTCCTCAACAATGTTGCGCATCGTCCAGGGAAACGATTCTACTGAAAACGGAGCGACGATGGACAAGCCCAGTCGTCTCTTCGCCGCGATGCCTAACCGCGGTCGACGACTGCGACGGCATCGATCGAGAACAGGAGGCCACGCGGCAACTGCACGAGCGGCGTTGATCGCACCGGAGGTGCAACCGGGAAGAACTCCGCGAACAGCGTGTTGAGCACGGGAAAGGCGTCCGGATCTGCCACGAAGCACGTGACCTTGATGACGCGGGCAAGGCTGCTTCCGCCGTCTTCGAGCACTGCCTGCAGATTCGCGAATGCCTGGCGCGCCTGCGCTTCAAACGAATCGCCGGCAACGCGTCCGGTCGTCGGGTCGATTCCCGGCTGGCCTGCAGTGTACACGAGGTCGCCGACACGGACGGCTTGCGAGTAGGGACCGATCCGCGGGACGCGAGGGCTATCAATGACTTCAGATGGTAAAGCCATGCGCTGGTTTCCTTGAAAGTCGATTAAACATGGTGCGTTTCGAAGTGCTTGGCGCCAGGGAGCGCTCAATCTCAGGCGCGGGCGGGTCAATAAAAAGCGTGACGCCGGAGCCACCATCGAAAGCCCTGGCCACCTCGATAATCAGAAACTAAAGTGTTGGGCGTTCAACGTGTCTCAGGGCGGCATAATGCGAGCAATTGTGTATCGCGACTTCGGTTCGCCAGACGTTCTCAAAGCAGAGGATGTCGAGAAACCGACGCCGGCCGACAACGAGGTTCTCGTCGCGGTGCGCGCTGCCTCGGTGAACATGTTCGACTGGTACATGGTGCGGGGCAAGCCGGCACTCCTTCGTCCGGCACTTGGCCTGGGCCGGCCGAAGCCGCTCGGCGTCGATCTCTCTGGCGTCGTCGAGGCGGCTGGCCGGAGCGTGACGCAATTCAAGCCGGGCGATCGGGTGTTCGGAACCGGTCGTGACAAGGGACTCCGGTCGACGCGTGGCGCCTTCGCCGAGTACGTGTCGGCGACGGAAAGAGCCTTGGCCATCATGCCGGGCAACGTGACGTTCGAACAGGCAGCTGCCGTTCCGATGGCCGGTCTTACCGCGCTGCAAGGCCTTCGCGATCACGGCCGCATGAAGCGCGGTCAGAAAGTTCTCGTCAACGGAGCGTCGGGAGGGATCGGCACCTTCGCCGTTCAGATCGCCAAAGCGTTCGGGGCCAATGTCACCGGCGTGTGCAGCACCAGAAATGCCGACATGGTGCGATCGATCGGCGCCGACCACGTGATCGACTACACAAGCGAGAACTTCACCGCGGGCGCGACACGCTACGACGTGATTCTCGACATCGTGGGCAGCCAACCGTGGCCGGCATGCCGGCGTGTGCTGACGGACAGCGGAAAGTACGTGCTGGCTGGCGGACCGCCGAGCCGTGGCCTCAGGCTGATGTTGCTGTCGCCGTTCACCAGGGGCAAGCTCGTGACTTTTGTCACGCGGGCGAATCCGGAGGACCTGAACGTGTTGCGCGAACTGATCGAGAGCGGCGCGGTAACACCTGTCATCGATCGAAGCTACAGACTGGAGGAAACCTCGGACGCGATCGGATACGTAGCCGCGGGCCATACGCGCGGAAAGGTCGTCATTGCGATAGGCGCTGACTCGGGAAAAAGCGCTTAGCTACGGCGCGCGGGAGAGAGAGTCTTTCGCAAGTGAAACTGCGTGTGGCCGGCGGGGAATCCATCGAGCTGTGCGTACACGGTGTATCCGAATCGCTCATAGAAGCCACGCGCTTGGAAATCGAACGTGTCCAGGCGGGCGTGGGTGCAACCGCGCTTCCGGGCGAGAGCCTCAGTCTCCACGAGCAGAGCCTGTCCGTACCCGCGTCCGCGCAGACTCTCGTCTATCCATAGCGCATCGATTGAAAGCCAGTTCCACGCGGTCGCGGCAAGGACTCCGCCCATCAGGCGCGCCTCGGAATCCCGGAGGGAGAGCACCAATGGCGCGAATCGACGTGGTTCGCTTTGCGGGTCAGCGGCCAATAAGCCGTCGTAAATCCACTGCGTGTCGGCGGCATTGAGGGATGTCTCTTCTTTGATCTCGTGCATGTCGCTCACGACCTGGACGGATCCGATGCGCCGAGAAGTATGGACTGTCCGACCGCCAATCGGCCGACGCGAGTCACCGCGCCGTAAATGCCCGCCTTGTTCTGATTCGCCCGAACGATCGCCTTCAGCACTTCCGGCGAAGCACTCGCTGAGTCGGGATCAAGGTTCACCATCGAGCAGCGCGCGTCGCGCATCGTGACCGTGATCGCGGGAGCGTCGTCCCCCTCGCCGAACGAAAGCACACCGCCCAACCACTCGTCCTCCTGGAAGGGAACGGATCGCAGCAGCCGAACGACAACATTCGGGCGAAATCGTCGCACGTCCAGGCTCCGTCCCGCGAGTCGTCCGATCTCGCACACCGTATCGAAGGCGATCACGGAGATGCTCGCTTCATCGAAGATGCCATGTTTGAAGTGCATCATCTGCACGGGAGCCCCGTGCCGACGTCCGACCTCCGTGGCTAACTCCTCTCCGAACACCGGCATCTCGTCGCCATCCGGCGTGCGAACATGCGTAGGAAGGTCTCCCTGGGCACCGTCTTCACGGCCGTGTGGAGCAAACAGAAGCAGGTCGGGAAGCTTGCTTGCCGTTAGCCACGGGAAGCCGCTGCGGTCATCAATTCGCCGGAATGCCAGGCGCCTGTCACCATTGAGGCCGTGCCAGCCCAGCTGCGCGACCTCGAGTCGTTCGCCGCCCATGGACTTCACGGGATACCGGAAGATCGCCTCCACGTGTCCGATTTCCATCTCAGGCGTGCTTGATCGTCTTCCAATGCCTCAGCCGCTCTGCGATCAGCTCTGCGCGCTTCTGATCGTCGGGTCCGTCCAGGATGCTCATGTCCTCTGTATCGGCGCGCCAGTAGACACCGGCCGTCCGCGCGTTCACTCTCGGGTGCGTGTCCGCGTGAGTCGTCCAGTATCCGGACGCGCGCTCGGCCGACTCCATCCGAATCTCCCCCGTCCCGTCCAACTGTGGCGCGTTCGAGTCCAGCGGCCGCTCTCCCTTCCAATAGTAGAAGAGGCCCGACGACTCCTTCCTCTCCTTCACCGCTTCGCTCCAGTATCTCGCCGACAGGCTGCCTTCCTCGCTCCACGAACGCCCAGCCAGCTCGAGCATGCCGTCGCGGTCCCGCGAAATCTTCAGAAGGCTCACGGCGGAAGGCTCGCGTGCGTTGAGCTGCGACAGGGAAAACTGCCACCAACAGCCTTCGATACGGGCAACGTGGCTCTCGTTCTCGATCGCCGTCCGGAGCTTCTGGTTGAGGACTCTCATGTCGGCCGAGGTGGTTGCTTCATCGTACCGTATGCACGTGAGGCCGAGGAGATCGCTTGGAAGCTTTGCGCCTTTCGCATGGAGGATGATGGTTCGGCGCATTCCGAGGACTCCGCCGAAAAGGCCTGCTTCAAAGACGACGTTGTCGCGCGGAGAAGCCTGGCCGGACTCCGGCTGAGGCGATACCTGCGGACTGTTGGTCGTCCAGTCGTCCTGCGCGAACACGAAGGCGGCGAAGTCGACTTCATGGACGAGCTCGAGGAGGCGTTCCAGCGTGGTGGTCCCAGGATTGAAGGAAGTCGTCCAAGGTTCCACGTGCGCGCAGTCCTCGAGACCGCGTGTCAGTGCCTTGAGCAGCTTCTCCTGCTTTCCTGATGAGCCCAGGAAAATGCGAGGCTTGTCCATCGGTTCCTCCACGTAGCAGATCGGCCGCGCACGACAAATAAGAGTGGGCGCAAAGCTCCGACGCTTCAATAGCTCCCATGTCGGCTGAAGCGTTTGTTGGGCGTCACGGAAGACGATTATTGGTCGAGGACCCAGCTACAGCTGCAGAATCCCGGCTCGGCCCGCCCAACGGGCGATGTAACTCTGCAGAAACGCCGTGAAAGCGTCCGCACCCTCGGGGAGGCCGCTTGAGCACAACCGACGACCACTCGATGGCGTCAATCGGGGCGTACGCGCTGGACAACGCATCCCCGGAAGCAGTCGCTCGTTTTCCGGCGCTCGCAGATGCGTTCGACGCGGGAACTCAACGCCACCTCGCCGATCTCGGCATCGGCGCCGGATGGCACTGTCTCGAGGTGGGAGGAGGCGGAGGCTCCATCGCGCGCTGGCTCGCGGAACGCGTGGGCGAAACGGGACGCGTCCTCGTCACCGACATCGATCCGCGTCATCTCGAATTCCCGCTTCATCCCCGCGTCGAGGTTCGCGTCCACGACATCTCGGCCGACCCGTTGCCGCCGGCAAGCTTCGATCTCGTACATGCGCGGCTCGTGCTGTTGCACGTCGCGGAGCGAGAGCTCGCGCTCGAGAAGATGATCGCGGCGTTGAAGCCCGGAGGCTGGTTAGTCGACGAAGAGTTCGACATCTCCGTGTTTCCCGACCCCGCACTCAGTCCCGGTGAGGCTCTCACGAAGACACACATCGCCTTGGCGAGGGTGTTGGATCACCGCGGTGTCGACAGAACGTTTGGTCGCCGCCTATTCGGACGGTTGCGCGCGCTGGGTCTCGATCACGTGGCTGCGGAGGGGCGAACGTTCATGTGGCCCTCGGGGTCCTCAGGCCACGCGATGCTGCGTGCGAACTACGCACAACTCCGATCGCAGATGATCGCCGCCGGTCATCTCACTCACGCAGAATTCGATCGAGACATGGCTGCCCTGGATGATCCGGCCTTCTTCATGCCGTCGCCAATTCTGTGGGCAGCCTGGGGCCAGCGACGCCGATAGCGCGATGAGCTCTCGTGCCGGCCTTGCCTTCCTCGAAGCGATCGAGACTGTCACATTCCGGGTGATCGCATTCCTATGGCAGTCGGTCGGACACACGACCAATCAAGAGTCGTTCGGAGCGTGACGACGTCGATACCGTGCCGCGAATCTGACATGCAACGCTCCTGACACGATCGAAACGATCGCACCAACCAACACGCTCGAGCCGGCAGATCTTCCAAGTAGGCCGCTTACGTCGCCGGCAACTGCTCCGGCCAGGACCGAATTAAGCGTAGCGACGGTGCCCGTGGTCGTAGTCAGGCTGTTGCGCAGATTCGCGAGGTATTGATGAGTGCCGTGGCCAAGAGCTAGAAGCTCAGCATCAACCTTGCGAGCGGCGAGCAGGAACGGCTCGATATCGGGTGCGATTTTCAAATACGCGCATCGCAGCAAATGCATTCCCGTGAGCCAGCGCGCGTCCTCGAAATTGATCTCCACGCTTCGAACAAACGTCGCGACGCCGATGAACAGATCGACGGAGATCAGCAGCAAAGCAAGCCAGAGAGTTTCGCGACCGAAACGAGTGGCTTGCGCCAGCAGGGCGAGAGCAACGACCGTTCCCGACAGAATCGCGATGAATATTGTAGTTCGAGCAAACATCTCCTGAAAGCCGAGTGCTCGCGTCGACAGGAGACTCCAATGTTCAGTTGTGAGAATGTCGAGAGCTCGCGGATCATCGAGCCCGTTCCTTTCTCCGACTGCGCTCGACTCGTTCGGATTCTGCGGGGTCAGCTTAGGATCTCCACGGATGTGTCCTCGCGAGCAGCGAGTCGATCGCAAATGGGGGACTTACTAGCCAGCGCGAGACGTCAGTGCGGCGTGTCCACCCGCCGCGCCTGCACCTGCGCCGGCGCAGCTACACCCTCGATCTTCGGCAACGCCTGCGCCTTCTCGTTCAGCAGCTTCGTCACGTACCGCTGGCCCTCGCTCACGCGCTCGATCTCGATCGCGATCGCTTCGACCGCCTGCTCCACGCGCGCCAACCGGTCATCGGATGAGGTACCACTCTGCCTCGTGATCGAAAGTCCCTTCATCTTCTCCTGATGACTCAAATACATCTTCATCATCCAGGCCGTTATCAGCAACACGACCGGAA
>DATHJR010000381.1:0-3570 GCA_035286525.1 Gemmatimonadaceae bacterium
CCCGCCGTGTCCGAATCGCTCGACGTGGAGGGCGCCGCCGCCGGCCGGAATTCGGAGGATGTCGGCTTGAATGTGGAGCTCCGAAAGGGTCGGGGAACGAGAAAACTACAGCATCCGCGACTTGCTTGCGCAACATCGGACTCCCGGTAGCTTTCGGGAATTCGAGAGCGACGCGCGAAACGGCCGTAAGTGCGGGCCGTGCACCACACGAGGCAGCAGCATGTCGGAATCCGAGGAAACGTACGACGACAAACGAGCGCGCATGCTCGAGAGACTTTTACGCGAGTTGGCCGCGCGCATCGGCGAGCTGGATGGGCGCGGCGAGCTGCTGCGCTATGCCGGCGAGCTGACCAAGCGCATTGGAGACATTCGAAGCGAGCTCTTTCATTACGAAGTGCGCGCTACATACGACACTCCCGATATCGCCGAAAATCGCCGAATCGTGGACGACGCCCAAAAGAGAAGCGAGAGCCAATGGCAGACAAAGGAGTGGACGGCGGACGAGGACGACGACCCAGCGTGGTGAGTAAGCAGCGCGGCAACTCCTCGCAGCGCTTCTACATGGTGCTCGCGCTCGTGGTGGTGGCGGGCGGGCTGCTGATCGTTCGAGCCGCCCGCGCGCCTCGCGCACGCGCGAACGTCACGACCGCACCCATCACGGCCGCGCAGGCCGAGGGCTACCTGCTCGGCAATCCGAACGCTCCCGTGCAGATCCTGGAGTTCGCCGACTTCGAGTGCCCGGCGTGCGGAAACTTCTCCGTCATCACCGAGCCGGACGTGCGCGCGCGGATCGTCAACACTGGCCTCGCGAGCTATCGCTTCTTCGATTTTCCGCTGCCGATGCACAAGAACACCATTGCGGCCTCGAACGCCGCCGCGTGCGCCGCGGACCAGGGGAAGTTCTGGGAGATGCACGATGCGCTGTTCCGCAACCAGCCCGAATGGAACGGCGAGGCGACCGACAATCCGAAAAAGGTCTTCGTCGGATACGTGAAGACGCTGGGCATCAACAGCGACAGCTGGGAGAAGTGCTTCGACGCGCAGACGCACCAGCCGCGCATCATGGCGAACCAGGCGGAGGGGGTTCGCCGGAATGTGCAGTCGACGCCCACGTTCGTCATCGGCACCCGCGTGATCCCCGGCGGAATGAGCTACGACGTGATCAAGGCGTACGTCGACAGCGCCACCAAGGAAGCGCCCGTGGTCGCGAAGGCCGACACCACCGCAGCGAAGAGCAAGACGAAGTGAGCCGGCGGCAGACACTCGTTCTGCTCGCCGCTGTCGGAATCGGCATCGCGCTCTACCTCACGCTCTACAAAGTTGGCGTGATCGGTGTGCTGAGCTGCTCCATCGGCTCCTGCGAAACGGTGAACACGAGCAAGTGGTCGATGCTCATGGGCATCCCGATCGCGGCGTGGGGGCTCGCGGCATACGCGGCGCTGCTCGTAGTCGCGATGGCGGGGAGCACCGAGGCGCGTGAAGCGAGTGTGCCCATCGCGCGCATGCTCGTCGCGCTCGCAGCGTGGAGCGTGCTCTTCTCCGCGTGGCTGACGTACCTCGAGCTGTTCGTCATCCACGCGATCTGCATTTGGTGCGTGACGTCGGCGCTGCTCTGGGTGGTGATTCTCGCGGTGAGCGTGGCCGATCTGCGCGCGGTGAGCCGCGCCGCAATCGCTCCCTGACCGGTACCCTCACCCCATGACGAGCACGACCTTGTCCGTGCTCCCCGCGTCGATCGCGCGATAGACGGCCGGCCCTTCCGCGAGCGGCATCTCCTTCACGGCGTTCGGCGGCGGGATCAGCCCCTCGTCGAACGCCTCGGCGATTGGCTCGAGCATCTCTGCGCACGCCTCCACGTCGTAGAGCAGCGAGTTGACGCCCACGAGCACTCCGCCAGTGCGATACAGGTCGAGCAGCGGAAGATTCACGTGTCCGCCTTTCGGCGCGGCGATCGTCGCGATCCGTCCGAACTCCGCGATCGCGCCGACTGCGGCGTCCACCCACTGGCCCGTCGTGTCCAACACGAGATCGGCGCCGCCGAGGAAGTGGTTGTTGATGTCCGTCGCGAATGTCTTCGCGTCGCTCAGCAGAACGATTGGAATGCCGGAGGCGCGAAGGGCATCCGTCATATCCGCCTCGCGCACTGCGGCCACGATTTGCGATGTGCCGAGCACGCGCGCGAGTGCGAGCGCCGCGCTGCCGACCGCGCCCACGCCGATCACGACGAGCGTGCGATCCTCCACTACCAGCCCGCCGCGGCGAAGCGCGTTCCACGCCGTCGTGTAGGGGACACCGCAGCTCGCCGCGAGCGCGAATGACAGCGATTCGGGCTTCAGCCCCAGTGCGATCGTGGGAATCACGAGATACTCGGCGTGCGTGCCGTCGTGAGAGAAGCCGAGCTCCGCACCCGTTCCCCACACCTCGCGTCCAATCCATTCTTTCGGGCCCTTCTCTACGACGCCCGCAAAGTCCCGACCCGGCGTTCGCGGGAGCGTAGTCTCGTGAAATAGTCCGAGCACATTCTTCACGTCGCTCGGATTAACTCCCGCGGCGACGACGCGCACCAGCGCCTCGGTCGCGCCGGGAGCCGGCGTGTCCAACTCCACGAGCTGCAGCGCGTCGAGGCTGCCAAATCGATCAAAGCGTAGCGCTTTCACAGCAACCTGTATCAGTAGAGTTGTTCGGATTGACCGAAGTATCGAACAAATAGTTGCATCGCAGCGTTTGTATGCCAGCTGACACTTTGGTGCTCGGCCCTTCGTATGGACGGTGCACGCATTGAATGATACAATTGGTGCCGGTTGGAGCGCTTCAATCGTTTGATTAGAAGGAAAGTGGGCGATGGTACGCACCATGCTTCTCGAGTACGGCAGTCGCACGTCGCTGCCCGCACGAACTTTTACATCGGAGCTCGGCATGTTGGCACAGCTGTTTCCTGAACGAATATTTTCGAGAAAGCTCAATCCGTCCGCCGACAAGCGCTTGCGTCTCGCGCAGGCTCGCGCGGAAGAGTCGATCGTGCAATCGCATGTCGAGAACGCGCTGATGTTCGTCGACAATCTTGCCGAGGATCTTCCCTTCGATCGCGCGATCGAGACCTACGTGCGCGTGATGGGAATTCCCGAGCCGCTCGCCAGTACCGTGGTGACGCGCACCCTCGTCGTGCTCGGCGAGGATCTCGTTCCGTATCATCGTCGCAACACGGAGACCGCTCGCCCCGAGGAAACGGGACGTCCGTCGCTTCGCCTCAACGACGCATCGGACGCGCGCGTCCGCACCATTCGCCGCGCCTGATTCCTCGGTAATATGTCCGACACGGAGATCAAACTTCTGAGCGCCTCGCCGAACATCAGCGAGGCGCTCTGCACGATGTTGACGGAGGTCGTCGCGAACGGCGGATCGGTTGGCTTCATGCACCCGGTTGAGCCGGAACGGGCGAAAGCGTTCTGGGATGGCGCGCTCGCAGCGGCCGACCGGAAGCAACGCCTCGTACTCGGCGCGTGGGACGGGGATCTCCTCATCGGCACGGTGACGCTGCTGCTCGATTCTCCACCCAACCAGCCGCACCGC
>DATHJR010000382.1:0-7718 GCA_035286525.1 Gemmatimonadaceae bacterium
GTTCACCGCGGCGATCGCTGTCATCATCGTTGGCATGCTCGCCATCGATGGTTGGGTGCTCTTCAAGCGCGCCGCCTACCAGAACGAAGTCGCTCGCCTCCGTGCCGGCATGAGCGAGTTCGAGCGGCGCCGGAGCGACGCGGTCACCAACACGAATGAAAAGCGGACGGCGATGATGCTGGAGCTGCTGCGTCGCCAGGCGAAGATCGACAAGAAGATCCACCTGGCAGTGGCGGTCGACAGCAGCAAGATGTATCTCGAGCGGGATGGGGCGCTCCTTCGGGAGATGGGGGTGGAAGTGGCGCCCGGAAAGCGGCTGGGCTCCGGACACGACACGGTGCACATGGCTCCCCCCAGGGGTACCCGGTCCGTCGAACGCATACTCGGCCCCGAGGACGCGTGGGAGGTGCCGGCGTGGGTCTACTCGGATCGTGGGGTTCCGCAGCCGGCCACGCAGGCGCTCGTTGGTGCTCTCGGGCCGGTTGCAATCGTCCTGAATGGTGGAACCGTCATCTATTCGTTGCCGAGTGTGGGGCCGCTGAATGACTCGTCGTACGTGCTGCCGGGGAGCATTAGAGTGAGCGCGGAGGATCTGCGGGCGGTTGCCCCCAATCTGCAGCGGGGAACCGTCGTGTATTTCTACTGACGCGGCGGGTCAGTCGATCTATCTTCGAGAGACATGAGCATACCCAGAGAAGGCGTTCCCTCTCCTGAACCACGCCCGATACGACCCCGGCCGGACATCGTGCCGGCGCAGCAATCGCGCGGTGGCTGGAAGTTCGTAGCCGGTGCGGTTGGGATCACGCTCGCGCTGGTGATCGCGAGTGGGGCGCTCGTGTATTCGACACTGCAGGTGCGTTTTCAGCGCGACATCAACCGGATTGTCTTCAATCGAAACTGGGAGCTTCTGGACGACGTGAGCCGCAGGGCGGGAACGGTGACGGACTCGCTGCAAACGATGCTGGCAACCGAACCTGACAGCGCCGAGACCAAGCCGTATATCGTGGTGAGCATCGAAGATCGCCGGCTGTGGTACAAGTTCGGAGACACGACTCTCTACACCACCCAGGTGGCAGTGGGAAGCGGCAAGACGCTTGTGCAAAAGCAGGGAACTCGCCAGGAGTTCAAGTTCGACACGCCGCGCGGGCGGTTGGTGGTGCAGAGCAAGGAGATGGATCCCGTGTGGGTGCCGCCGAACTGGCACTACGTAGAACAGGCCAAGAAGAAGGGCTTGGGAATCCTGGCCCTCGATCGTAAGAAGGCGATTCCGGGCGGAGATGGCACGATGATCGAGGTGGATGGCAACGACGTCGTGAAGCGCACGCCGGATGGCGTGGAAGTGCCGCTGGAGGCGAAGGACGGGCACGAGATCACGGCGGGCGGCAACATCATCGTCCCGCCGTACGGAACGAACCAGCGGAAGTACAAGGGAACGCTTGGCGGGCATCGGCTGAACATGGGCGACGGCTACGCGCTACATGGAACGGACGAGCCGCTATCGATCGGGAAGGCCGTGAGTCACGGGTGTGTCAGATTGCGGAATGAGGACATTGCGTACCTCTACAGCGTCGTACCGGTGGGAACGGCGGTGTTTATCTACTGACCGTCTGGCCAGTCAACGTTGGCTTCCATTAATGGGTTGCAGTATCACGTCCCCGGAGTCTATTGTAACATAAGACCGTGTTGACGCCTCGCCTCTTCTGGGGCCGAGGACTCCTTGTAAAAGGGCACGTTGGCTTCGGCCAACACGCAAAACCAAGAGACGACCTCTGGTCGTCCGTCTGGTTGCCAGGGAGGGCATCCCGTGAAAGAATCCACACCCCGCGCTCGCCGGTACAGGGCCCGCGCCGTCGGAGTCATTGCCAGCGTTGCATTCGTAGCCGTCGCCGCAGGCGCGTCGTTCGAGCTGGATGAGCACCCCGACCTTCCGAAAGCCGCAGCGCCCGCACCCGTAACTACCGTCGTCGCGAACGGTGCTATTGCCGCACCCGCCAAGCCGATGGCGTTTGCGTTCCTGGATTCGCTTGTCGGGCTCAGCGGGAAGCTCCGCGCCCGTTTCGTGGCTCGCGGCACCGGCGCCCTCGGCGTTCCGATTCTCGCCCAGCTCTTTGGCGACAGCGCGCTCGAGACCCTTGGCGTTCATCCGCTCATGGATGCCTCCCGTTCGTTCTCACTCATCACCATGCTCCCGTTCTCCGCCAAGCTGCGCGGACGGATCGGCACCTACCGCATGGGCAACTGGCCGTACGAGCATCGCGCGCCGCGTACGTCCGGCGACGCCAACCCTGAAGGCTTCATCGAAGTGACCGCGGACAACGAGAGCACCTACGTCTCCGATCATTTCCGGCTCAGCGATTTCCTGACGCACGATCAGCAGGACACCTGGCCGAAGTATCTCGTGCTCAACGAAAAGCTCGTCGACAAGCTCGAGCTCGTGATCGACGATCTGAATGCGCACGGTGTTCGCGTGGACCATCTGTCGGTCATGTCCGGCTTCCGCACCCCCGAGTACAACGTGCAGGGCGTGGGCAAGGGAGGTCGCGCACGCGACAGCCGCCACCAGTACGGCGATGCTGCGGACGTGTTCGTGGACAACGATGGCTCGGGGCGGATGGCCGATCTGAACCACGATGGCCGAGTGAACTATCGCGACGCGCAGGTGATTCGCGACGCCGTGGACCGTGTCGAGGCGGCGCACCCGGAGCTCGTGGGAGGCGTTGGCGTCTACCGCGGAAATTCGATGCACGGGCCGTTCGCGCACATCGACGCACGCGGCGTTCGCGCTCGCTGGGGCCGCGCATAGCACGAGCCGGCTGTACGCCTGCTTCACCACTACGCCCTTCGCAGTCGCGAGGGGCGTAGCCGTATCCGGACCGAAGTGGTAAATCACACTGAGTTGCATCAGTGTGTTTCCACCGCTCAGCCTGCCATGAATTCCAACCTTCGCGACCGCATCGTCCGTCTGCTCGACGTCCTCCCCGACGAGCGCGGATATCAGCTGCTCGACTACATCGAATTTCTCGAGTCGAAGTACGCCGAGCGTACGGCGCAGTCCCCGAACGCGCTGCAGCGATTCGCGGAGGGCGTCGAGGACACGCTTCGCGCGGGACGAGTGTCCGCGTCGACGATCTCCGAAACGATGGGGCTGATGAACAAGGCGATGGGTGTACTTTCCGGAGTGGCTGCGGCTGGAAAGTCGGTTGCAAGTGATGTCGTCGATGCGGCGTCGCGCAACGTTGCGCGCGTCACGGCCGAGCGGCCGGCCGCTGCTTCGCCGCCTGCCTCGCCCGCTCCAGCGACTGAACCCCCGTCGGCTCCCGCGACGACGCCAACGACCGACACCATCGGAGGCACTCCAACGTGACCGCCACCACCAGCTCTGCGGGCGCTCGCGCCCGATCCCGCGGCCGCGGCGCTCGCGCGCCGCGCACAGGCGCCAGGCGCACGCTGCTCGGCACGATCACGCAGATCCCGGCGTACCTCCGGCTCATGGGCGGACTGCTCACCGACCCGCGCGTATCGGCGCTCGACAAGCTTCTCCTCGGCGTCGCCATCGCGTACGTCGTGGCACCGATCGACCTGATTCCCGATTTCATTCCCTTCCTGGGGCAGGTGGACGACGTGTTCATCGTAGTGCTCGCGCTGCGTCGCCTCATCTCGAATGCGGGGATGCGCGTGATTCGCGACCACTGGGATGGCCCGATCGAGGACCTGCATCCGACGGTGCTCCAGGAAGTGTTGCTCGCGGCCGCGTTCTTTCTCCCGCGCCGCATCCGCCGCCGCCTCAGGAAGATCGCTCGATAGACGCCACGACGGCGGCTCGCTCCGGGTACGGTCGCCTTCTCGCGGCGCTTTTCATCGCGCTCGCGGCTCTTGACTGTGCACGCGCCGGCACGTCGCACGCACCGTTCCGCTGGGGTGGTGACGCCGAGGGCGGCGCGCCGTTCGTGGAGGCGGATCCGGCCGATCCCTCGAGGGTGCGCGGCTTCGACGTGGAGATCGCATCGACGATCGCGCGGGGGTTGCATCGCGATCCGGTATTCGTACAGGTGGCGTGGTCCTCCATCGAGGCCTCGGTGGAGCGCGGCGACTTCTCCGTAGGCATGTCGGGCGTTGAAGACAGGCCCGAGCTGCGCGAGCGACACGCCGTGTCGATTCCGTACTTCGAGTTTCGCGAGGTGCTCGCGGTTCGCTTCGCCGACAGCGTGCGCTATCGCACCCTCGCGGACCTTTCCGGGAAGCGCGTCGCCACGCTCGGGGGCACGGGCGCGTACCAGCTGTTGCTCGACCTGCAGCCGCGCGCCGGCCCGATCCCGATCTCGTACGACGACGATGTGCATCCCTACGCGGATCTCGTCGCGGGGCGGGTGGACGCGGTATTGCTCGACAACATCATCGCCGAGCGATCGCTGCGACGGTCGGGTGGATTCTACATTCAGCCCTTACCGGCGGCGACGGGGCACTACGTGGCGGTGCTCGCGGCGAGGGACACCACGCTGCGAGATTCCGTGAACGTGATCCTGCGAGCGCGCATGCGCGATGGCTCTCTCGAGAAGTCCTTTCGTGCGTGGAACGTGTGGGACAGCACGCAGACGCTGTACTTCGCGCGGATGCTCGCCGACTCGGGTCGTGTGCGCGCTGCGGGAGCCGCGGCAAGCGTGCGCAGTGTGCGCGCGTATCTCCCCGCGCTGCTGCGCGCCGCGGGAATCACGCTCATCCTGTCCTGCCTCGCGATGGCGCTCGCGGTGTTGGCCGGGATCGCGGTGGCGGCGGGGCGCGTGTACGGGTCGGCAATCGTGCGCGTGCCGCTCGCGGTGTACGTCGAGCTGATTCGCGGCACACCCGTGCTCTTGCAGCTGTTCGTTCTGTACTACGGGCTGTCGGGATTCGTGCGTCTTCCGGCGTTCGCCGCGGCGGTGCTCGGGCTCGGGCTCAACTACGCCGCGTACGAGTCGGAGATCTATCGCGCGGCGCTGCAGGCGATCCCGCGCTCGCAGCTCGAGGCCGGACGCACGCTCGGGCTCTCGGAGGCGCAAATTCTCCGCCTCGTGCGCGCACCTCAGGCGCTCCGCCTCGCGCTCGCGCCGATGACGAACGATTTCGTAGCGCTCCTCAAGGATTCGTCGCTGGTGTCCGTCATCACCGTCGTCGAGCTCACCAAGCAGACCGCGATCTATGCGACAAACCTCGGCAGCTGGGTCGTGCCCGGGATGCTGTGCGCCGTGATCTATCTGGCGATGTCGCTGCCGCTGTCGCGACTCGCGCGGCGCCTCGAGAAAAAGTGGAGGACGGCGTGACGCAGGCGCTCGATGTGCGCGACGTGCACGCATCGCGCGGGCCGCACGAGGTGCTGCGCGGCGTCACGATCGACGTCGCACCGGGCGAGATCTGCGCGCTCATGGGAACATCGGGAGCGGGGAAGACCACCGTGCTCCGCGCGATCGCCGCGCTCGGGCCCTTCGACTCGGGCTCGATCGTCGTCGATGGATTCGCGCTGACGCCCGGGCACGTGCCGCCCGAATCGAAGCTGCGAGTGCTCAGGCGCAGCGTCGGGATGGTGTTCCAGTCGCAGTCGCTCTTCGAGCATCTCACCTCGATCGAGAATGTCACCCTCGCGCTCGTGCACGCGCTCGGCTGGACGCCGGAGCATGCGAACGCCGAGGCGATGGTGCTGCTCACCACGCTCGGCGTTGCGGCACGCGCTTCGGCGTACCCGCGCCAGCTCTCCGGCGGCGAGGCGCAGCGCGTCGCGATCGCGCGTGCGCTAGCGCCCGATCCGACGCTGTTGCTCCTCGATGAGCCGACCTCGGCGCTCGATCCCGCGCGCCGCGGCAGCCTGGGCGAGGTCTTGCGGGCACTCGCGGCTGAGGGACACGCGCTACTGATCTCGACCCACGACGTGGACTTCGCGGAGGCGTTCGCGGATCGCGTCGCCATTCTGGCGCAGGGAGTGGTCGTGGAGGAGGGTTCGCCACGCGAGGTTCTCTCGGAATCGACGCATGCGGACACGCGCGCCCTGCTCCGCTCGTCCAGTGCGGAGCCCAGCTCGTGACACTTTACTCTCCGGTGGACGTCCCCTAACTTTCGCCATGGCAACCACAACTCGCATCTCATCACGGCCCGCTGTCTCCGCATCGTCATCGCCGGAGAGCGGGCCGTCTCGTCATCTGGACGGGACTTCGGCGTCGCGAGTGCGCGCCGAGCCGGCACTCACCTTCGACGATGTGCTGCTGGCGCCGCGACACAGCGTCACGCATCCGAAGGACGTGAGCACGAGCACCCGTTTCACCACGGGAATTTCGCTCAATATTCCGCTCGTCTCGGCCGCGATGGATACGGTGACGGAGTCCGAGATGGCGATCGCGATGGCGCGCGCGGGCGGAATCGGCGTGATCCACAAGAACATGTCGATCGACCGACAGGCTGCCGAAGTCGATCGGGTGAAACGCTCCGAGAGCGGGATGATCCTGAAGCCGATCACGCTGGGTCCCGAGGCGACGCTTCGCGAGGCGAACGCGCTGATGATGCGGTTCAAGATCTCGGGTGTGCCGATCGTGGATCGCGACAATAGGCTGATCGGCATCATCACGAATCGCGATCTCCAGTTCGAGCGACAGCTGGACCGGCCGCTGCAGGACGTGATGACCAAGGACAATCTCATCACCGCGCCTGTGGGCACGACGCTCGATGAGGCGGAGCGGATTCTCGGCAGACATCGCATCGAGAAGCTCCCCGTCGTAGACGCCGACGGACGACTGGGTGGGTTGATCACCGTGAAGGACATTCACAAGCGCCGCCAGCATCCGAGCGCGAACAAGGATCAGCATGGCCGGCTGTGCGTCGCGGCTGCGCTGGGATCGGGGGGCGACTTCAAGGAGCGCGCGCGAGCGCTGTTTGAGGCGGGCGTCGACGCGCTGGTGATCGACACGGCGCACGGGCACAGCGAGGGCGTGCTGCAGGCGACGTCGCTCATTCGCGAGATGCTTCCGGAGATTCAGCTCATCGCCGGCAACGTCGGAACGCGGGCGGGGACGATGGCGCTGGTCGAGCGCGGCGTGAATGCGGTGAAGGTGGGCGTCGGTCCGGGCTCGATTTGCACAACGCGCGTCGTCACGGGCGTCGGTGTGCCGCAGCTCACGGCGATCATGGATGCAGTGGACGGTGCGGGCGACGTTCCGGTGATCGCGGACGGCGGCGTGAAATATTCGGGAGATGTGGTGAAGGCGCTGGCGGCGGGCGCGTCGTCGGTGATGATGGGGTCGATGCTCGCGGGCACGGAGGAGAGCCCGGGCGAGTCGTTCCTGCTCGAGGGCCGCCGCTTCAAGATGATTCGCGGCATGGGAAGCTTGTCGGCCATGCAGGACGGCAGCGCGGATCGCTATTTCCAGGAGGGCGAGCTGTCGGCGAAGAAGCTCGTGCCGGAGGGGATCGAGGGGCGCGTGCCGTACAAGGGACCCGTGGGCGACGTGATCTATCAGATGGTGGGCGGGCTGCGCAGCGGGATGGGCTACGTGGGGTGCGGGAGCATCGATGCGCTGCGCACGGAGACGGAATTCGTGCGGATCACGACGGCCGGTCTCCGCGAATCGCATCCCCACGATGTGATCATCACGCGCGAGGCTCCGAACTACTCGGTGTAGTCCGCTTACGACGCCGCACCCGGAGCCGTGAGCTTGCCGACGAGCTGGCGCTGCTTCCTGCGGTTGCGGACGTCGGTG
>DATHJR010000383.1:0-2340 GCA_035286525.1 Gemmatimonadaceae bacterium
CGGTGCACTTTCGGGAGCGCGACGGCAGGGAGCCGGTGACTCCGGCGCGCAACGTGATCGGCGTGGTGCGCGGCAGCGATCCCGTGCTGCGCAATGAGTACGTGGTGCTCAGCGCGCACAACGATCACGTCGGTGTCGCGCGGCAGGCGGTGGATCACGATTCGCTTCGCGTGTCGAACTTCGCGGTGGCGATGCGCAAGCGTGGCACGCCGGCGCCGGCGGTGCAGGCGTGGGCGACGCACGCACTCGACTCGCTCCGCGCACTCCGCGCCCCGCGCCGCGACTCGATCTTCAATGGCGCGGACGACGACGGATCCGGAACCGTCGCCCTGCTCGAGATCGCCGAGGCGGTGTCGGCGATGCCTACAAAGCCCAAGCGGTCGATCCTGTTCATTTCGCACACCGCGGAGGAAGAGGGGCTCTTCGGCTCGGCCTGGTTCACGGATCATCCGACGGTGCCGCTCGACTCGCTGGTGGCGGAGCTCGACATGGACATGATCGGGCGGGGGAGCCCGGCGGACGTCGCGAACGGAGGCCCGGCGTACCTCGAGTTGATCGGCACGCGACGGCTGTCGACGGAGCTCGGCGACGTGGCCGAGCGCGTGGATGCAGGCGAGCCGATTCCGTTCAAATTCAACTATGCGTTCGATGCGCCAGGCGACCGGGAACAGTACTACTGCCGCGCCGATCACTACTCGTACGCGCGCTTCGGAATTCCGTCGATCAACTTCTCACGCGGCGATCATCCGGATTACCACGAGGTGACGGACGAGCCGCAGTACATCGACTACGACGCGTTGGCGCGCGTGGCGAGTTATGTGCGCGATCTCGCGCTGGCGCTGGCGAATCTCGACCATCGCGTGGCCGTCGATCACGCGAAGCAGAAGGACCCGCACGCGGCGTGCGTGCAGTAGACGCGTGCATCGCAGTCAACTCTTACCCGAACAGCGATCATGGCTCAACAGAGCTCGTTCGATGTGACTACCGGGGTCGACCTGCAGGAAGTCGACAACGCGGTGAATCAGGCGCAGAAGGAAATCACGCAGCGCTACGACTTCAAGGGCTCGCCCGCGAAGATCGAGCTGCAGCGCGCCGAGAACAAGATCATGCTGGAGGCCGAGGGCGACTACAAGATCGCGGCGGTGCTCGACGTGTTGCAGTCGAAGCTCATCAAGCGCGGCGTGCCGGTGAAGAATCTCGACATTGGCGAGATCAAGCAGGCCGGCGGCGACACGGTGAAGCGCGAGATCAAGCTCAAGATGTCGCTCGACGGCGATACCGCGAAGAAGGTCGTGGCTGCGATCAAGGACGCCAAGATGAAAAAGGTACAGGCGTCGATTCAGGGGGAGCAGGTGCGCATCACGTCGCCGTCGAAGGACGAGCTGCAGGATGTGATGACGCTGCTGCGCGGCAAGGATTTCGGCGTGGAGCTCAAGTTCGGGAACTACAGGTGAGCGCGCGCAGGGTGCTCGCGGCGATGGTGCTCGGCGCGGGCATCACGCTCGCGATGCCGGGAGGGGCATCGGCCCAGAAGAAGGCCGGCGCGACATTGAGCGCGACCGAGCGCACAATCCTGAAGAGCGTCGACGCGCACAACGCGGACGCGCTCGCGCTGCTGATCAAGGTCGTCAACATCAACAGCGGGACGATGAACTTCGCGGGCGTGCGCCAGGTGGCGGACGTCCTTGCGGCGCAGCTCAATTCGCTTGAATTCAAGACACATTGGGTGGACGGCGCGCCCTTCCATCGCGCGGGGCATCTCGTGGCCGAGCATCCGGGCCCGGGGCCGAAGCTCCTGCTCATCGGGCATCTCGACACCGTGTTCGAGCCGGACAACCCGTTCCAGAAGTTCGAGCGCCTCGATGATTCGACGGCGAGGGGTCCCGGCGTGATCGACATGAAAGGCGGCGACGTGATCATCGTCTATGCGCTGCGCGCGCTGAATGATGCGCGGGTGCTCGACAAGATGAACATCACCATCGTGTTCGACGGGGATGAGGAGGAGTCGGGATCCCCGGTCGAGCTCGCGCGCGCCGCGCTCGTCGACGCCGCGAAGGGCGCGACTGCGGCGCTCGGCTTCGAGGATGGCGCAGGCGATCCGAAGACCGCGATGACCTCGCGCCGCGGCGCGGGGTCGTGGTCGCTGACCTCGAAGGGCACGCCGTCGCACTCCGGACAGATCTTCACGCCCGAAGTAGGCGCGGGTGCGGTGTTCGAGTCCGCGCGCGTGCTGAATGAATTCTACACGAAGCTCGGCCACGAACAGTATCTCACCTTCAATCCCGGTGTCGCGCTCGGCGGCACGGCGGTGACGCTCGACTCCACGGGCACCGTCGGCAA
>DATHJR010000384.1:0-2436 GCA_035286525.1 Gemmatimonadaceae bacterium
ACCCAGCACCTTCTGCTCGGGCTCATTCGCGAGAAACAGGGAATTGCCGCGAGAGCGATGACCGCGGCGGGATTGACCGAACCGGTGCTGTTGCGGGAGACTGTGCGGCTGCTTCAGGGCGAAGCGGTAGCGGCGATGATCGATGTTCCCCGGTCGGAGTCGCACAGCGATACCCAGGTTCCGCTCAGCATCGCCGTCGAGGTGCACTACGGCGACGGGTCGATGGCGAAGAAGATCTTTACGTCGAAGGACGAGGCGATCGGATTCCTGCGCGACAAATCGCGGCAGTAGCGAGAGCTACCTCTCGAGCTCCTTCATACGCTTCACGGCGATCTGGATCGGAATAAACGTCGCCGCGAGACAAATCATCGTGGCACCGCCGAATCCGAGCCAAAGCCCCGCGATGCTGGGCTCCGAATGCAGCAGGTGCGCGCCGACATACTGGTAGACGGGTCTCGCCTCGATGGCGATGACGGCGCCAATGAGCGCCACTGACGCCATCATCAGTACCAGGCCGCCGAACGAAGTCGGAATCTGCGCCGCATTTTCGGTATTGAACTTCGGAAAGAGCGCGCCGAATCCGAGCGCCAGCCCCGCGATCGCGAACGTCAACATCGTGATCGTGAAAATGGAAACCGCCATCATGAAGCCGTTCACCTGGAGGAGGACGTCGGTGGCGAACACGAGGCCGAGTGCGAGCACGAGGAGTGGTAACGTGCCGACCCAGAACTTTGACCAGAGCAGCTGCCGCATTTCCAGCGGGCTCGATCTAAGCAGCCAGAGTGTGCGCCCCTCGAGGCTGATTCCCGGGAAGATGAATCGCGCCGCGATAGACGCGAGGACGAACCCCGCCAGAATGAGGTTCACAAATGGAATCA
Source organism: Gemmatimonadaceae bacterium (assembly GCA_035286525.1). GTDB lineage: Bacteria > Gemmatimonadota > Gemmatimonadetes > Gemmatimonadales > Gemmatimonadaceae > FEN-1250. The sequence goes on from DATHJR010000384.1 coordinate 879, forward strand.
CGTTCTGGAGAAAAAACGTCACTCCCTCTCCGCGCAGCGGCAGGAACTTGATGTTGAACACGTAGACGACGACGAGAACCGTCAACAGGATGAGCTGCGACCATTGCGTCGTGTCGCGGAAAAAGAGGCGCATCTCCTTCAGCACGAGCTCGCGACGCATCACGCCCCACGGAGTGAGCATTCTCCCCACGAGTCTTCCAAACGTGCCCTGCCGCACCCATCGCTCCCCACTCTCCTGCGACTTGCTGAAGCCTCTTGCGTAGAGAAACCGATGCAGCAACGCGCCCAACACCACGGCTACCGCCGCCGTCGACCACAACATGTAGAAGGGAAGCAGCTCGGGATCCTCCCGCAGCCACCCCATGATTCCCTGCGCCGCCCACTCGCTTGGCATCCACGACGATGTGGGCGAACGGAGCAGCGCGATGAACTCGACGAGCGACCGGAATCCTTCCGGGCGGGCCAGTCTTTCCGGGCGCACAAGCCGGAACAGCAACACTACACCCGCAGCGGCCAGAATCGCGATGACACTCAGGATGTCGCGGGTCCTTCGCGCCGGGAAAATGTTCACCAGCAGCAGCGTCACCGCGCTGCCCAGGGCCGCGGGTATGAAGAGGAAAGGAAGCATCGACGCGACCGCCACCAGCGGATAGAGAAAACCACCGTGGTAGCTGATTCCGTATGCGGTGAGCACGGGTGTCGCGATGAGCACGACCATCCAGCTCGAATGCGCGGTCGTCTCCAGCAGTTTTGCCCCGTAAAGCCTGAGCCAATCCACCGGGGCCGCGACAAGGAGATCGAGATCCTTCGCCAGAAAGAAACTCGATAGCGCCGTGACGACGTTCGAGAGAATGAGGATTCCGAACAGGCTCACGAACATCACTGCCAGCAGCTTGCCCGCGAGCAGTGCGCCGATCTCAGGTATTCCGCGGAAATAGCGAAGCAACCGGTACAGCATCCCGAACACGAACGTCCAGAAGACTCCGCCGACGAGGAAAAAAAGGATCAGGCGGCCGGCACGGTTCTCGGTCTTGCCTAATGGTCGCGCCCGCGCGGAGATGAACTTCGGGGACAGCAAGTGATTCAGGCTCGTATCGCTAACAATGCCTGGCGACACGCCCCTCACGGGAGTCATGCGAGTCCAGGCATTTCCCTTGAGCGTGTCGCTCGCATTCGCCGCTCGTACGGGAGTGCTACGCATCGAGCACTTCCATCGCATCGCGTGCCGCGCGCTCGCCCGTGAGCCTGAGGAAGATCTCCTCGAGTCCGCCCCCGCCCGTCGCCTCAGCTCGCAGATCCTGGATCGTCCCGACAGCGCGGATCTTTCCGTGCTGGATGATTGCGATCCGGTCGCATAGGGCTTCGGCCACTTCGAGCGTGTGCGTGGACATCATGATGGTGTGACCGCGCCGCACATACTCGCGAAACAGGTCCTTGAGAATGCGCGCTGCCTTTGGATCGAGCCCAACCATCGGCTCGTCGACGACGATCACTTCCGGGCGATGGATGAACGCGCTGGAGATGATGAGCTTCTGCCGCATGCCGTGACTGTAGCTCT
>DATHJR010000385.1:0-3550 GCA_035286525.1 Gemmatimonadaceae bacterium
GAGGAGAGCGCGGCGCGGCGCAGCCGTCGTGGTCGCGGCGGTCGTGGGCGCGGTCGCGAGCGCGAGCCGCGCGCGGCCGAGGGTGCGGGCGCATCGGCAACGCAGGCGGAGAGCACGGGGCACTTCTCGCCGTCGCTCGACGAGCCGGTCACCGCACCGCTAGTCGAGCGCGCACCCGCGCCCGCGGCGAGAACCGCGGCCGAGCCCGAGATGGTCGGCGAGCGACTCACGCGCGATGAGGCGCTCACGCTGCTCAGGAAGGCGGTGTCCGAGCTCACCACGAGCGTGGACAAGCCGGTTCCGGCCAGCGCCGTTCGCCGCAAGGCGCGCGAGCTGCTGGGACGCGACAGCGAGACGCTCGGCGAGCGTTTCTTCCTGCGCATTCTTCGCGACGCGCACGACGCGGACGTCATCGACCTTCGCAAGCGCGGCGATGACTTCGAGGTCGCACCGGCCGCCGCGGTGGCGTCGGTTTCCGAGCAGCTTGCGGCGGCGGCACCACCGGCTCCGGAGCCGAGTCAGTCTGCACGGAGCGCGGCCAACGCGGCGTCGCTTCGTCGCGGGATGCGCGGTCGTGGCCGCGGCGGCGAGATGCCGCCGGAGCTCATGAATCTCGGCGTCATCGGCGGACACACGCCGGTGGAAAGCATTCCGCCGACTGCGCCGCCGGCGTTGGCACTCGTGCCCGAGTCCGAGCCGCAGCCTGCCGCCAAGGCTGCGCCGAAGAAGCGTGCGGGTCGCGCTCCCGCCGCGAAGTCGGCTCGCGCAAAGAAGACTGCGTCCACCGCGGCGTCGGGCGAGAAGGCTGCGCCCAAGGCGAAGCGTCCGCGCGCCAAGAAGACCGCGGGTTCGACGGAGGCATAGCAATGCCCACGCGCGCCGCGGCCGTTGCGCGGCGTTCGCGGGCGAGCGGGGCGCTTCCGGCGAAGTTCTACGATCGAGACACCGAGCAGGTCGCGCGCGACCTGCTCGGCGCCGTTTTGCGCTGCACCACGGCGAACGGTGTGACCAGTGGAAGGATCGTGGAGACCGAAGCGTACCTCGGCGAGCACGATCTGGCGTGTCATGCAGCAGCGGGGCTCACAGCGCGCACCAGGTGGCTCTACGGCGCACCGGGCACTGCGTACGTGTACTTCATCTACGGCGTGCACTGGTGCTTCAACGCCGTCACTCGCGCCGTGGGCTCACCAAGCGCGGTGCTCGTCCGCGCACTCGAGCCGCTGGATGGCGTGGAGCTCATGCGCGAGCGTCGCGGCGAGGTGCGCGATCGCGATCTCACCAACGGACCCGGAAAGCTGTGTGAGGCGCTCGGGATTACCGGCGCGTTGAACGGGCAGCCGCTTCGGAAGAGCGCGATCGAGATCCTGCGCGGCGAAGAGATCCCCGACTCGCGAGTGCGGGTGACTCCGCGCATCGGAATCACGAAGAGCGCGGAGTGGCCGCTCAGGTGGTACGTGGCGGACAATGCCTACGTGTCGAAGACGCCGAGATATCCGAACCAGGTAGAATGAAAAACGGCGACGCTACCGAGTAGCGCCGCCGTTTATTCCCCACCACAATTCTGTGTGCGACTACGGCGTCTTGTCGATCGAGCTGCCGACGTTGTAGCGAATTCCTGCTTCGAGGATGTAGGTCGACCGACCGCTGAAGAAGAAGTTCGCACGGGCCGGCATGTACGTCGCCTGACCGAACACCGAGAAGCGACGATACTGCGCCTGCGCGCCGCCCATGATGATGAAGGCCGCACGGTCGCGCTCTTCATGCACCGCCTGCGCTACCACGTCTACCTGGTCGGGATCCGTAATCTGGCTCTGATCGACAGTGGCGTGCTGAATGAGATTGAGCGACAGTCCGACGCCGCCGTACGGGCGAAGCGAGCCCCAATTCACCGGAAAGGCGAGCAGCGCGGCGGTGTAGCGGCGCGAATCCTTCAGCCCGACGTTGACCTGCTGGCCATTGCCGTCGAAGACGTAGCCCGTCGCGGTGAAGAATGCCTGCTCGGCACTCAGGTAGAGTCCCGCCTTGCTGCGGGTGATCAGCCACTCGGCGCCGACCAGCGGCGCGGTCTTGTTCTCGAGGCCGGTGGAGAAGTTCATGAGGCCGGCCTTGGCTCCCCAGAACCAGGCATCCTGGAACAGGCGATTCGACTGGGCAGCGCTGACGGTGGGCGTCAGAGCCACGAGGGCGAGCACGGAAGACATCCAACGGACCGTGCGCATGGTGTGACTCCTCATTCTTTGTTCGGGCAGGAGGGTCTAATTGCGAGTGGCGGAGCCGCCACCGGTGAGCAAGGCGTTGAACAGCATGCGGAACGTGCCATACGACTGACCACGGTGCTGCGGACGAAAGCCGAACATCACGACGTGTCCACGACCAACCGGCGCGGATATCGCGGCCGCTTTGCCCGCGATCTGTGATGCTCCCTGCAGATATCCACTCAGCAGAATGTCTTCCCCACGATCGGGGTATCGTGCGATCACTCGTACTTGCGACGCGGCGCCGACGTCGAACGTCACGGAGTTCGTGAAGTACACAGCAGCCGTATCGGGCATTCCGTAGCTGATTGCGTTGGTCGTATCGACGAGCACTCGCAGGATCGAGCCCGGTGCGTACAGCGGCTCCGCACTCTCTCCAGCGCCCGGCGCGCGCGATCGTGACTCGTCGGTCAGGCGGCGCGGCACGACGATCCGTTTGACCGGAACGCCGAGCGATTCAGTCGCCAGCTCCGATGCATGGTCGAGGAGCACCAGCGTTCCACCATTCGTGACGAAATCCCGGATCGCAGCGATACCGGCAGTGCCGAGCCCACCGGCGTAAGGAGGGGGTGTCTCACGAGGAGAATTCCCGTCTCGCATCTCCCGCAGGCTCATGTCGGGGACGAGCAATACATCGAAGTGGTCACGCAACTTGCCCGCTTTCGCGACCGAATCGGTCAATGAGACGTAAGGGAGGTGGAACTGTTCGAGCACCCAGCGACACCAGCCTTCGTCCATGTTGCCGGTCCAGGGTCGGTAGATGGCGATGCGGGGGAGGCGGGTGAGGCTGTACCGACTAGGCCCTGCGCCTATCGTGATCTTCTTGAAGTCCGCTACGGAGTGCGCGATCAGTGCGTATCTGCTTGTCTCACGCGCGTCGATGCGATTCATCCCCGACGGGCCACCGATGCTGATCATCTTGTCCGCCGCTTCTCTCGGCCGCGATTTTGGAAGCACTGCGAGAGGTCGTGCGAAGACTCCCATCTGTAGTGGAAGTGTCCATCCGGTCACGTCGTACGGCTGTTCAGGAGGACCACCGGGCCAGAGCAGACGCTTTGGATAGTGTTGGATCTCGAGCAAATCTTTTGCGTGCGCGCGAAACGGCTGGGACATCGGTACAATGATCGAGCTGTCTGTTTCTGCGAGCTCGACGCCTCCCAACGAGAGCGCCTCCGCGATTTTCCCGACTGCGGACGAATCTCGCTGCCTCCACGGAATCTCCCACGCCTTCACCGAATCGCTTTCCCCCAACGCGATCTGCCTCCGCCCGAGCGTGACGAAGTCCCGCACATATC